>NZ_JBFUKT010000064.1:0-16779 GCF_056400705.1 Paenisporosarcina sp. P5_A11 | reverse complement strand
GCCCTCCATTACTCTTGCACACGTTCTTTTAAGTATAATACTTCACAATCTTCTCGTTAATCACACAAAAAAAGGCGGTGCCTTGTTAAAGCATCGCACCCGTTTGTTCGATTTTTATTTTGTATTTCACGCTGGTTTTCACTTTAACAAAGAATAAATATTCGTATCAAATGCAAGATTATTTTGATACATATAATTTCTCAAAATTCCTTCTTTTACAAAGCCTAATTTTATTAACAACTTATTTGATGCTTTATTTTCAACAAAAACAACTGCTCCAATACGCATTAAACCAAGCTCTTTAAAGCCATAGGAAATCACTTTAGAAACAGCTTCAGTTGCAAATCCATTGCCCCAATGTTCAGGAAAAAGTGCATAGCTTATATCTGCTCTCTTATGTTCAGGAGACCACTCTTGAAACCCGATTGTCCCGATAATACCAGCCGTTCCTTTCATTTCAATTCCCCATTTAATACTACGTTTTTCATTGTAATTCTTCGAAAAATTCCTGACAATATGTTTCACCTGATCTATACTTGTTAATGGATTTTGTCCGTAATAACGTAATACATCTGCATTAGAGAAACAATTAAATATATCTAATGCGTCATATTCAGTAAGTTCTCTGAAAATTAATCGTTCTGTTTCTAATATAGGAAACATTCTCCCACTCCCTCTTGTTTGAACCTAAAGTTACCTTACGATTTTACATTTACAGGAAAAATTCTAATTTTATTATACAACTAACCACGTTAGTTCAAGAAGGTATTATAAATATTAATACGTTCTTAATGAATGATATGTTTCATTAATTGGAGTAATTAACTTACCACTATTATTTTACTTATAAAATCATCGTGACTTCTGTGTTTACAATACCTAAAAATTAAAACCAAATGATTTTCGGCGTCTTAACTCGGGGAATCTTTAGAAGGTTGAAGGGGAGCGACGAAAGCATACGCGCGGTAGGATTTAAATGTAAGGGGGAGGCGTGACAATGTCACACCTCCCTCTCGTTAATTTATTCAGTTATGGTGCCATGATGCTTTCCTAAGCTACCCGGAAACCATGTTAATAAAGCGATTTACATAGCTCAGAAATTCCAGATGGCCAACGTATTAATTGTGTGACCGTTCTACTTTCTCGATGATTTCTTTTCCTGTTTCATTCCATTTTATTAAACGGAAAAATGCGTCATGATAGAAAATAAATGAATAACCGTTTGCTAATGCTTCGGGCATTATTTTTTCTTTTGCAAAAACAGAAGTCATAGGGTAATCATCGTAAGCCAACACCCATAATGGATTTTGATGTGCATGAGTCGGCATAATATCACCCATATGAATGATGATCTCTCCATTTTGTTCTAACTTGATTATGCTGTGGCCATCGCTATGTCCTCCTGTATGGATCATGCGAATACCCGGAAATACTTCAAGTTCATTTTCAAATGTTTCAACTTGTGATTGAATAGCTTCCCAATTTTCTTTCCAATATGTATTTCTTGAACGAATATTTGGTTGACGTACTTCATTCCACTCAGTAGAAGATAGAAGAATTTTCGCATTTGGGAACGTCGAAATATATTGTTCATTCTCTAACTTCGTCAAACCACTCGCATGATCCGCGTGCATATGTGTCATTAGTACATAGTCAATGTCTTCAGCAAGCAATCCTAATGAAGCTAAAGAATCCTCGAGTTGGGATTGCTTTCTTACTCCATTATTTCTTAGCTGTCTTTCGTCCATTTTATTTCCCACACCTGTGTCTATTAAAAAGGTTTTTCCTTCAAATTGAATTAAAATCGGATCGGTACTTAAGTCGATTTGATTTAATTCATTTGCAGGATATCTTTTTGACCACAAAGATTTTGGTACCACACCAAACATTGAACCCCCATCTAATTGAGTGTAACCACCGTTTAACCATATTAAGGTCATTTCGTGAAATTTATATTGATCCATATTAAACCCTCCCCTTTTTCGTATATTTAGTGTAACAAAAAACGCCACGACAATCTCTTGATTGAGTGGCGTTTTCCTATGATATTAACTAAGAAATGATATCTTACAGCATCTGCTTAGTGCTTACACTTTCAAAAACTCGTTAATTATTTGGTCACGAATTGTGATTCTAAACGGTAAATAGGGTGCCCTTTTGAAGAAAATTTTTCTTCGTATTCCGTCATGATGTTGTCTTCAGGCATATTTGCATGTAAATCTAGTGATACATATTTCAATAACATGCCATATTCAGACATACTCACTAAAGAAAATTCAAAGAGTCCGCGATTGTCTGTTTTAAAGTGAACTTCCCCATTATCGATCAAAAATGATTCATATAATTTTAAGAAGTTTTCGTGAGACAAACGTCTTTTAGCGTGTCGATCTTTTGGCCATGGATCTGAAAAATTCAAATATACTCGACTCACATCATTCTTTTGAAAGAATTTCGCCGAATGTTCTCCATTTATTTTAATCAATTTCAAGTTTGGTAAAGTTCCAGCTTCAAGTGCATTTTCAAGTGCCGAAACGATAACACTATCATACAACTCGATTCCAACGTAGTTGATATCTGGATTAGCTTTTGCCATTCCTGTTATGAATTGACCTCGACCGGTTCCCACTTCAATGTGAAGAGGATTGTCATTTTTAAAAAGTGCATTCCAATTTCCTTTGAAATCTTCTGGATTTGGAATAACGATATGTGGGTGAGCATTAATAAAATCTTCTGCCCATGGTTTATTTCGTAATCTCATTCAATTATGCCTACTTTCATACTTGCTTTTCGAAATTATATTATCATTGAATTATTTGATATCGTCAAGTTATTACTAAACTTGTAATCTGCCATTTCTTTGATTGAACAGTGAACTCCTCAGCAACATTTGGAATGGTTTGATTTGCATACTCCCCGTCGGTGTGGCGATAGGCAAATTCATTCGTAGTTAATTTAAACGTAGTAGATGACAGCTGATGCACTCCCTTAAATGAAGTATGTTTGCCTAAGAAAACCGATGCGAAAACTAGCAAAAGTTTAATTCGAGATAAATGATGAACCAATGTGATTTCAATTTTCCCATCGGCAGGATTAGACTGTGGAGAAATTTTCATTCCACCACCAAAAAAAGGTTGATTGCTAACGGTGGCGAACCAAACCTTTTCAAATGTTTGGATCTGGTTTGGAGATTCTACTGTTAACGTAAAGCGTTTAAACGTTACTAATGTTTTCAAGACAAAAAAAGTATACGCTAATTTGCCTAAACTGAACTTATTCAAGGTTTTCTTTACTGCTGATTTGTTCACTTGGTACGCTACATAGGCATCGAAACCAATCCCTGCATTATTCACAAAGGTAAAGCTTTGTTTTTGTGTAACGACATAGCCAATATCCATGTCAAGGGTCTCGCCAAGAGTTCGAACGTACAGATTTACTTCTTCCGCTTGGTGAAATGAAGGAAATCCACGTCCAAAGTCGTTGCCTGACCCAGCACCGATTACACCCACGATGCAATTCGGGAAATCGAGTACACCTTCTATTACTTCATGAGCGGTACCATCTCCTCCAAATGCAATCAACAACTGGTGCTCTTCACTTTGGGCACTAGTTTTAGCTAATGAAGTGGCATGCTTAGGACTAGAGGTCATATAAACTTCGTWGGTGAAATCTAACTTTTCCTTGAATTTCTCCCAACGCTTAAGCGATGTTCCATTGCCAGCTGTGGGATTAACGATAAACGTTGTTTTCATGTTGTTAAGTCCTCTAAATAAATTGTATGGATGGGTTTATATGATGGAACTTTCCCCGGATTAATAGAGTAAATAGAAAAATCTTTCATAGTAAATGACGTTTGCTCGATCGACATTACTTTTGAAAAAACATCTAATTTCCCACTCCACTTTTTTGCAATCGTAATATGTGGAACGAACGATTTTTGATCTACTCGTAATGATAGTGCAAGACACTTTTCTAGAACGGCATGTTGTAATTTATGCAACATGGGTTGTTCTTCAATTGACGCGTAAATCACCCTTGGTGTTGATGGGTTCCCGAAAGTTGACACTCCAGATAACTTAAGATCTATGGCAGGAATCACTTCATTGAGTTCATTTAATTCACTTATTAGTTCTGTTAACACTTCAGCTTCAACTGCCCCTAAATAAACAAGCGTTATATGTAAATCTTCAGCGACTGGCAGTGTTTTATGAGAAAGTTCTAAATGCCACTCTTTTTGAGAATCCACTAGATGCCTAGCTAAACCTTCAGGTAATTTAACACCGATAAAATAATGTTGCAAACCATACACCACCTTATTTATATCGTTCAGTTTAACGCAAAAAAAGCAAAAAAAATACCCCTCTACTAGAGTAGAGAGGCTAGAAATTTATACATGAACAGCTTGATGAATTTTTGCTTCTAATGCGGTCTGTAATTTTTTTGTCCAGAGTCCTGGCAAACCATTACCTACTTTTTTGCCATCAATCATAATTATAGGCATAATTTCTGCAGTGGTTGAAGACATAAAGAATTCGTCATTTAAAAATAAAGTTGACAGTGACATGGATTCTTCCACTACCGGTAAGCCAATTTCTTTACAACATTCTAAAATAACGCTGCGTGTTATCCCATTTAAAATTAAATTTGTAACCGGATGTGTGTAAAGCACACCGTCTTTAATACCGTACATATTTGAAGAAGAACCTTCTGTAATTGAATCTCCTCTATGTAAGAGAGCTTCGAAGCAACCCGCTTCATGTGCTTCTTGTTTTGCCATTACATTACCGAGTAAGTTCAAACTCTTAATATCACAACGCAACCAACGGACATCCTCAACTGTTCTAGCTGATACACCATTTGCCATCTGCGAAACAGGACGTTCTACTTCTTTAGTGTAAGCAGTCAGAACAGGCTCTACTGCATCTGTTGGAAACTGGTGTTGACGTGGAGAAGCTCCGCGGGTAATTTGCACGTACACTTGGCCTGTAGTGACCTCATTTGCTTCAATAAGTTCGTACAACATTTTATGAAAAACGTCTTTTGTAAAAGGTACTACTAACTTAATTTTATCCGCACTGTTGTAAAAACGATTAATATGTTCTTTTGCAGTAAACATGTTGCCGTCATAAACTCGAATGACTTCATAAATGCCGTCTCCGAATTGATAACCGCGATCTTCTTTAGACAAATGAATGTCACCATCTTTTACTAGTCGATTATTCCATAGAACCCAATTCATTGATACTCCTTCTTTCTATGATTGATTTGAAGCAAGTTCGCAAATCGCATCTGCGTAGATCGCTACAGCTTTGACTAAATTTGGAATATCAACAAATTCATCTACCTGGTGTGCTACATCTTTCTCACCTGGAAACAACATTCCGAATGCTACTCCTTTTTTAAGCACACGTGCATATGTTCCACCACCAATTGAAAGCAATGTTGCTGTTTCACCTGTTTGACGCTCATACACACGTGACAAACTTTGGATCAGCTCATCAGATTCTTCGATGTAATGCGGTTTTGAATTTGATACCACATCTACAGAAATCATATTTTCTCTTAAAAGTGCCTGACACTTTGTCACATTCTTATCAAAATCATACGATACCGAATAACGTAAGCTCACATCTACTGTTCCACCAAGTGTAGGATTAAATGCAAGAATTCCTGCGTTTAATGTTGTGTCCCCCGACATTTCATCTTGATAGTTTAAAGCAAATGCATGTCCTCTTGAGTCATGTAAGAAAGAATTGGCAACAAAATCTACAAATGTTTTTGAACCAGTTGTTGTTACAATGCCTTTTAAGAATTCAGCTAAATAAACTCCGGCATTAACACCCTCATTAGGTTCCATTGCATGTGCAGACTTTCCTTCTAAAGTTAGTACTACCACATCTTTTTCGAATGTCGAAGAACCTTTCAAATCATGCTGCTTTTTAAATTGTTCAAAATCATTCCCAAGTGTTTCGTGGTCCACATGAACAACAGCTGTCGCTAAATCAGGAACCATATTTGTACGTGTCCCTGATTGGAATGAATGCAATTGTTCATTTTCAGCCAGCTTAGTTGTCGTAAATCGTAAAGTTGCAATTCCTTTTTCCGCATTAATGATAGGAAAATCAGCATCTGGAGCAAACCCGATATGGGGCATTTCTTCTTTTTCAAAGTAGCGTGTCACACAACGGAAACCACTTTCCTCATCCGTCCCAATGATCAATCGTACCCGTTTGTTCAACGGAATTCCCGCTTCTTTGACTAATTTCATGGCCATCCAAGCTGCCATTGTTGGACCTTTGTCGTCTATGGCACCTCTGCCATATAAGCGATCATTTTCAATATGTCCTTCAAAAGGGGGATACGTCCATCCTTTGCCAGCAGGGACGACATCTACATGACCTAAAATACCAAGAAGTTCGTCGCCTTCTCCCATTTCAATATGACCAGCCATTTGATCAACATTTTTAATTGTCATTCCAGCTTCTTGCCCTTTTTGAAGCATCCACTCTAACGCTTTAAGTGGCTCAGGTCCAAACGGCTGCGCACTCGAAGATTGTTCTTCATCCAGTACACTTGGAATTTGGATAAGTTGTTGTAACTCTGATAATAGTTCATCTTGCTTTTTTTTCGCTTCTTCCATCCAATTAATCACGCTTAAATTCCTCCTGCCACTTTCTTAAAGTTATTCTACACCTTTCAACAAAAATTCATAGGGGGCAATTAACTTTTTTCAATTACCGAACAATATATATAAAACATTGGTTCTTCGTTCGTTTTTTTGCCAGGTAATTGTTAAGACTCTGTAAAATTATGATATTATGCTAGAAAAATTCAGTAGTTTATTTTATAATTGAATTGTCAGACAACAGTAACCTGACCACCAATTAGAAAAGGGGCTGTCTAAAGGCACTCTATTCAATTAACTGAGTCTGTTTTGACTCATTGTCGTCCGCTAGTCTTTGCCAAGAGATTATAAGATGAAGGAGTGGTTCAACACATGAAACCAACTACTGATCGGATGCTTAATCGTATTAAGGACGTGTATATGTACATCCGAGATCACGGAATTGTAACGACACAAGATTTAGTCGATGAATTTGGCATCACTCCTCGCACCGTTCAAAGAGATTTGAACGTGTTAGCCTTTAATGACTTGGTAAGCAGTCCAAGTCGAGGCAGTTGGACAACGACGAGCAAGCGTGTAAGAATGACATCTTAGAAATTTTTTTCATAACAAAAAAGAATGACCGAAAAATCTCGGTCATTCTTTTTGCTGTAATGCATCTAACTCATCCTCTGTTAAATGGCGATAATCCCCAAGCTCTAAAGTTTCATCCAATTGAAGTGAACCCATACGCATGCGTTTTAAATACGTCACTTTTTTGCCAACTGATTCAAACATTCGTTTCACTTGGTGGAACTTCCCTTCCATAATGGATAACTCAATTTCAGAAACATCTCCACTTGAAAGGATTGTCAACTCCCCTGGTTTCGTAAAATAACCGTCATCCAGTGTGACACCTTCATTAAACTTATTTACATCATCTTCAGTTACTCTACCTTCTATTACGGCAAAATATAATTTCGGTACATGTTTTTTGGGCGATAACAATTGATGAGTTAAGTGCCCGTCATTCGTTAAAATTAACAACCCTTCAGTATCTTTGTCTAAGCGTCCCACAGGGAACGGCTTAAAATGTTGGGCTAATGGATCCAGCAAGTCAATAACAGTTTGGTCGTGTTTATCTTCCGTAGCCGAAATGACACCTGGTGGTTTATTCATCATTAAGTAAATAAATTCTGTATAAACCACTTTTTCACCCAAAACTAAAATTTCATCGGCATCTGTGTCGACATGCAAGGACACATCTTTTGCCACCAATCCATTCACTTCTACAGCTTTTGATTTCAACAAAATTTTTACTTCTTTTCTTGAACCATACCCCATATTAGAAAGTAATTTATCTAACCTCATGAAACGACCACCTTACAAACCAAATTTCTTCGTATATTTCGTTAATCGTTCACCAAATAATTTCTGCGCAATTCCCAAACGAAGGGCAATGGTTCCATAAACTAGTGCGCCAATTGCACCTACAATTAAGATAATCAACATAGCCCCGAATTTAGATTCGGCAGGCATGATTTGAATTAGCAACATGCGAGTGATGACAGCGGCAATTAACATCGCTACGTTTATCAAGGTAATAAGTGCGATTCTTCTTACCAATAAAATGGAACGGTAGTTTTGCGTTACCACCAATACAGCAAAGTTCATAAAAATTGCAACACTGTATCCTATAATCGTCGCTGCAATAGCACCGTTCGTTTCCCACATGCTGATTAACGGAATGTTCAACGCCAATTTAATTAATAATCCAACCAACAAGTTGAGAATGATCCATCTCTGTTGATTGATACCTTGTAAAATGGCAGCAGTTACAGGGAACAGACTGAATAGAATGGCAACAGGCAAGTAATGCGCCAGAATATCTGAGCCTACTGCACTTTGTTCATAGAATAAGTGATAGAGTTCAGGAGCCAGAACCGTCATTCCAATCACAGCAGGCATAGTAAGGAAATATAGGATTTGGAATGTCTGATCAAGCGTTCGTGACAATTGCTTATGCTCATTGGTCGTGAAATATTTAGTTACCATAGGTATCAGTGCCATGGAGAATCCAGTCGCAAGCATGACAGGAATCATAACCAATTTATGTGCCGTGAGATTCAGAATACCCAAATAATCGGTTTTCAGGGAATGTCCTGCCTCACTCATTGCACGATTGAATGTTAATAAATCCACAAATTGGAACAGTGGATTAGCAATTCCCAAAAATACTACCGGAATTGCATAAACCAAAATTTCTTTATACATATCTTTTAAATTCACATCGTAAGAAGCTGTAGATATTTCAAGTAAATTGTCATATTCCGGTTTCTTTTTCCGCCAATAATAATACAGCACGACTATACCGCCAAGTGCACCGACAAATGCGGATAGTACAGCTACTTGAATGGCTTCTTTTGGTGTTCCACCAAAAACGTTCAAGACCAGGAAAGTGCCCCCAAGTAAAAAGATAATCCGTACGATTTGTTCAATCAACTGAGAAGATGCTGTTGGCATCATGGAATTATACCCTTGGAAGAAGCCTCGAAGCAAACTCATAAAAGGAACAGCAATCAATGCAAAACTAACCCATTGAATGGCATCCGTCACGTCTCCAACCGAATATATTTTCTCATCTTCAGCGATGGTAACCCTTGCAAGTGGTTCCGCAAAGAAATATAAAAACAAAAACGATAGGAATCCTGTGACAATCATCGCCATTAAACCGGATTTTAATAATCTTCTGCCTGTTTCATAATCCCCTAAAGAATTATATTTGGAAACAAACTTTGAAAAAGCCAAAGGCGCACCGGAAATCGCTACTGCTAGCATAAGATTGTATGGAATATATGCATATTGGTACAGCCCAATATTCTCTTCTCCAACCATCGAGTAAAATGGGATGATATAAATAACCCCTAATATTTTCGAGAGGAATAGACCAATCGTCAGAATGGCCGTACCTTTATATAAATTATTTGACATGTTTAACTTCCTGACATCTAAATTTTTAACCTACAGGATATTCTACCCTTCGGACATGAAAACCACAAATAGTTTATAATAAAGAAAAAAGAGAAAGTGTGTATGTATATGTATGATGTGATTATTGTCGGAGGCGGTCCCTCTGGATTAATGGCAGCTATTGCTGCTGGTGAAATTGGCAAAAAGGTATTACTTTTAGAAAAAGGAAAAAAACTCGGAAAAAAATTGGCCATTTCTGGTGGCGGTCGATGTAATGTTACTAATCGGCTGACTCAAGAAGAAATCGTCAAACATATTCCTGGAAATGGTCGATTTTTATATAGTCCATTCTCTGTTTTTAACAATGAAGATATTATTACCTTCTTTGAAGGTTTAGGTGTTGAATTAAAAGAAGAAGATCATGGACGCATGTTCCCTGTCTCAAATCGTGCCCAAGACGTCGTGGATACGTTGGTTCGTCAGTTAGAAAAGCTACACGTAGATGTTCTTTTTGAACGACCTGTTGCTAAGCTTTTGATGAATGATGAAAAAATTCTCGGTGTAAAGTTAAAGAATGGCGAAGAATTATTGAGTAAGGCACTTGTTTTAGCTGTTGGTGGAAAAGCGGTACCTCAAACTGGATCAACTGGTGATGGATACCCTTGGGCTGAACGAGCAGGACATACGGTCACTCCTTTGTATCCAACCGAGGTTCCATTATTGTCAGATGAACAGTTTATTCGATCAACAGAACTCCAAGGATTAGCCCTGCGTGATGTAGCTGTATCTGTTTTAAATAAAAAAGGAAAAGTGCTCGTTACACATCAAATGGACATGTTATTTACACATTTTGGTTTAAGTGGCCCTGCGATTTTACGTTGCAGTCAATTTGTCGTGAAAGAACGTATGAAAAACGGCACTAAGCCCGTTGATGTGGTGATTAACTCGCTACCAAATGACAACGCTGAATCTGCTTTCCAAATGTTAGTTAAGATCATGAAAGAAGATGCGAAAAAATCAGTAAAAAACGTTTGGAAAGGTATAGCTCCCGAGCGTTGGTTATTATTTCTGCTTACTCGAGCAGGCATCGAGCCAAATGAAATTGGCGCTAATTTATCAAATGAAAAAGTACGTGTATTAGCTGGATTATTAGTATCCTTTACGATGAAAGTAAATGGAACTCAACCGCTTGAAAAAGCTTTTGTAACAGGTGGCGGTATATCTGTAAAAGAAATCGAACCAAAAACAATGGCTTCAAAGAAAAAACCAGGATTGTATTTGTGTGGCGAAATTTTAGATATTCATGGCTATACAGGTGGTTACAACATTACATCTGCACTTGTAACCGGCAAAATCGCTGGTATGAGCGCCGCGTTACATGCGAAAACTATTCCATATGAACCAGTGGAGTATTGATTAATTAATTGTGATAACGTACTTTAGATACGAATGCTGCTACAACATAATCTAGAGATTAAAGTAAGGAGCGAAGTGACTTTTTGTCACTCCGCTCCTTTCTCGTTTCCAAAGATAATCCTGTGGCGGGTGTGTGTCCTTCGCTCCCCTTCATCCTATTTGGTTTTTACTTTGGATAACAAAAAATAGACACTTTTTAAACTTGTTCAGATTTAGGGAAAATCGGACGCTGCAACTGAACTATGGGATTAATTACAAGTGGATTCAAATTAATTATTATACAGTCATTAAAATRGCTTCGGAAAATACCCAACAATAATAAAACCCCAGTCACAATAAATAGTGACTGGGGTTTCCTGTTATCCTGCAAAATATAAGGCAATAGCGAATGAGATTACTGAAATGATAAATACACTAACCGCCATTCGTTTATTGGGTAGTGAAATTTCCGGATGACGTAAAATCGTAAATAGTTTCCATGAAAATGCGACTAAGATAAGTAAGACGACTATATATATGGGTTCCATTAGCCGACCACGATATTCACTAGTTTACCTGGAATAGCAATTACTTTTTTAATTCCTTTACCTTCAAGAATTTCAATAACACGCGAATCTGCAAGTACGGCCTTTTCTAACTCATCTTTAGTGAAATCTTTACTCACTACAATTTTAGTACGAACTTTTCCATTGAATTGAATCGCCATTTCAATTTCATTTTCCACTAATTTGGATTCATCAAATGTCGGCCATTGCACATAAGAAATTGTTTCTGTTCCTCCAAGTTTTTCCCACAGCTCTTCTGCCAAATGTGGTGCTATAGGAGCTAGGAGTTGAACAAATCCTTTTGCAAATTCAACGGGTATTTGTGGTGATTTATAGGCTTCATTGATAAAGACCATCATTTGTGAAATCGCTGTATTAAAACGAATTCCTTCAAAATCCTCTGTCACTTTTTTCACTGTTTGATGATAAACTTTTTCAAGTTGGCCATCTTTTGAAGCAACAATTTTACTGCTAACAGAACCGTCTTCGTTCATGAATAAGCGCCAAATACGATCCAAGAATCGACGAGCGCCATCTAGACCATTTTCTGACCAAGCGATTGATGCATCCAGTGGTCCCATGAACATTTCGTATAAACGAAGTGTATCGGCTCCGTGGCTTTCTACGATGTCGTCAGGATTTACAACGTTCCCTTTAGACTTAGACATTTTTTCGTTATTTTCTCCCAAAATCATCCCTTGGTTAAATAATTTTTGGAATGGCTCTTTTGTTGGAACAACGCCAATGTCATACAATACTTTGTGCCAGAAACGAGCATACAACAAGTGTAATACCGCGTGCTCCGCTCCACCAATATAAATATCAACCGGTAACCAACGCTTGATTAATTCCGGATCTGCTATTGCTTTATCGTTATTGGGATCGATGTAACGAAGATAATACCAGCAACTACCTGCCCAGTTCGGCATTGTATTGGTTTCGCGACGACCTTTCATTCCAGTTTTCGGATCAACTACACTAACCCATTCTTCAATTTTTGCTAGTGGTGATTCTCCTGTTCCGCTTGGTTTGATATCTGTAGCTGTCGGCAAAATTAATGGAAGTTCGGCCTCATCGATAGCAGTAATCGTTCCATCTTCCCAGTGGATAACTGGAATTGGTTCTCCCCAATATCTTTGACGGCTAAATAGCCAGTCACGAAGACGATAAGTTACTTTCTTTTCACCCGTACCGTTTTCTTCAAACCAACTAATCGCTTTTTCAATAGCTTGAATTTTATCAAGTCCATTTAAGAAATCAGAGTTTATATGCTTGCCTTCGCCAGCGTACGCTTCTTTTTCAATATTTCCGCCTTCTACTACTTCGACAATTGGAAGGTCGAATTGTTTGGCAAATTCATAGTCTCGATCATCATGAGCAGGAACAGCCATAATTGCTCCAGTGCCATATGTAGCCAAGACATAGTCAGCAATCCAAATTGGCATTTTCTCGCCGCTTATTGGATTTATTGCGTAAGCTCCTGTAAATACTCCTGTTTTAGATTTCGCAAGATCTGTACGTTCCAAGTCACTTTTCAACTTCACAGTCTCGATATAACTTGCAACTTCTTGACGTTTTTCTTCAGATGTCAGTTCTTTTACTAAAGGATGCTCAGGTGCCAGTACCGCATACGTAGCGCCAAAGATTGTATCTGGACGTGTCGTGAATGCTTTGAACGAGTGTTCAGTGCCTTCTACTTTAAAAGTAATTTGTGCCCCTTCAGAACGACCCACCCAGTTACGCTGCATGTCTTTAATGCTTTCCGGCCAATTTAAGTCATCCAAATCCTCTATTAAACGATCCGCATATGCGGTAATTTTAAGCATCCATTGCTTCATTGGACGTCTTTCAACAGGGTGTCCCCCACGTTCAGACTTACCATCTATTACTTCTTCGTTTGCCAGAACTGTACCTAGAGCAGGACACCAGTTTACTGCCACTTCATCCACATATGCCAAGCCTTTTTTATGAAGTTGTAAGAAAATCCATTGTGTCCATTTGTAATAAGATGGATCTGTTGTATTGATTTCTCGTTCCCAATCATATGAAAATCCAAGATCTTGAATTTGACGTTTAAATGTCGCAATGTTTTTAGCAGTAAATTCTGCAGGATCGTTACCCGTGTCTAGTGCATATTGTTCTGCTGGTAATCCAAATGCATCCCAACCCATCGGATGTAAAACATTGTATCCTTGCATCCGCTTAAAACGGCTTAAAATATCAGTAGCTGTGTAACCTTCAGGATGTCCTACATGTAACCCTGCACCAGAAGGAAATGGGAACATATCAAGAGCGTAGAACTTTGGCTTTGTTGAATCTTCTCCAGTTTTAAATGTTTTGTTTTGTTCCCAATACGCTTGCCATTTCTTTTCGATTTGTTGATGATTAAAATTCATATACTTTTCCTCCTCTTGATAAAAAAACGATAGCTAACTTTCCACATGGTGTAAGCTGATGTTTTCTTATACTGTCCTATAACTGTATTTTTCCTAAATAGAGCAATAAAAAAAACTCTCGTCCCTTAGTCAAAAAGACTAAGGGACGAGAGTTTACTATTTACTCCCGCGGTACCACCCAAATTAGCAAAATCATTTGCTCAACTTGCTTCCTTATCGCGGAAAACGGCACCGGTTACTACTACTTCACCATTGCAGACTCCAAGGCGAGTTCGATAAGTTGTGTTACCGACTTGCACCATCCGTCGGCTCTCTAAAAACACAAGATTATGTACTAATCCTCTTCACAGTCTTACACTATTATTTTTCATTGTAATCGAAGTTTTCAAAAAGCACAAGATTTATTGAACCGTATATCCACCATCGAGTACAACCGCTTGACCAGTCATCCCTTTTGCCGATTCACTAGATAAGAACATCGCTAAATCAGCAATCTCTTTTACATCAAGCAAGCGCTTTTGAGGAACGAGTGGATAAATTACTTCTTCTAGCACAGATTCTAATGGTACGTTACGCGTAATTGCTAAATCTTGTAGCTGGTTACGCACAAGTGGTGTGTCTACATAACCTGGGCAAATTGCATTTACAGTAATACCGTCCGTTGCTGTCTCGAGTGCAGAAACTTTAGTTAAACCGATCACTCCATGTTTAGCAGAGTTGTATGCTGCTTTACCTGCAAACCCTACTAATCCATTAATTGAAGCCATGTTGATAATACGACCAAATCCTTGTTTGCGCATATGTGGCAACACATTTTTCGTGGCGATAAATGGAGCAGTTAACATGATTTTTACCAATAGTTCGAAACGTGCCGTTGGGAAATCTTCCAACATTGCTACATGCTGCATACCAGCATTATTTATTAAGATATCTAGTTTACCGAAATGAGCAATCGTCTCATCGATTGATTTTTCAATATCCTCTTCTATTGTTACATCGCATTTTAAACCAATTGCATTTGAGCCAAGTGACGCAGCTGCATCTTTTACTTTTTCTTCATTCAAATCGGTCAATACTACTTTTGCTCCAGCTTGTGCAAACTCGCTAGCGATTTCAAAACCAATTCCTTGTGCAGCACCTGTAATAAATAAAACTTTATCTTTTACCATTATATGTCCCYCCATAGAAAAATCCCGTCCGCATCTAAATTAGGGCAAGATAATCTCTTATTTATATTAATACCCATTAGTCTACAATGGTAGTTTAGTGAAAAAAATCAGCCGCACTAGGCGGCTGAATACATTTCATTAAATACCAAAGCCCAATGAGAATAATACAATCGCTATCGCGACACCGATTACTGGGGTTACAACTGTTGTTGCTGCAACTGCCCAATAAGCTCCACTATACTTTTCTCCACAAATGGATTGAATTGTTGTAACAACATATCCATTATGCGGTAAAGAATCAAGTGCACCAGACGAAATCGCTACAACGCGGTGTAACGCTTCTTGGTTAACACCTAGATCCACATAATGAGGTGCTATTAACGGTAATGCAATCAATTGACCGCCAGAAGCCGAACCAGTCATACCTGCAATAACGGATATTGCAACAGCCGCTCCGATTAATGGAGATCCAGGAATGTTTGTCATTGCTTCAACAACCACACCGAATGCTGGAACCGCTTTTGCAACTCCACCAAAACCTACTACAGCTGCCGTGTTACCGATGGCAATCATAGCTCCTAGCGTACCAGCTGATACTGCACCCCACGCATCTTTAAAATACCGGTAACTTACGATGAATGTGGCAATAATTCCACCAAGTAAAGCCACGATTAAAGCTGATTGTTTTAATGTATCATGGAAGTAGAATGAAATTCCTAGTACGACCAACAATGGAATCATAGCTAAGAAAGGATTTGGTAATGGACGATTTACATCAAAGTTCGGATCCGTTTCACGGTCTTCAAAACGTTCACCTTTATTAACAGCACCAGTAATAAGTTTCTTCAACCACCAGTAACCGAATACTGCCATGAATGCAGCAACGACTAAGCTTACTTCCCAGCCTGCATAAGGTGTTGTATCTAAGTAATCCATTGGAATCCAGTTTTGGATTTCAGGAGACCCAGCAGAAGTCATTGTAAATGTTACTGAACCAAGGGCTAAAGTTGCTGGAATAAAACGACGTGGTAAATCTGCTTGTTTGAATAATGAAATAGCCATTGGATAAACAGAGAACGCTACTACGAACAGACTAACACCGCCATATGTAAGGATTGCACATGCGATAACGATTGCAAGAACTGCGAATTTCATGCCTAATTTACCAACTATCCATTTTGCCACTGCATCGGCAGCTCCACTGTCTTCCATCACTTTCCCGAAAACAGCACCTAGTAAGAACATTAAATACCAAGATAAAATAAATCCAGTAAACCCAGTCATATAATTGGTAACAAAGTTTGGAACACCTTCTTCAACTAATTGTGGAAATAATGGCATTCCACTCATTAGTGCAACGAATAACGCAGAAATTGGACCACCGATGAGAATGTTAACACCTTTCATTGTTAAGAAAATTAATAATGCTAATCCTCCAAGGAGGCCAATCATACTTAACACAATACTAGTATCCATGAACAAATTCCCCCGAAAATGTTATTAGACGTTTTAGTTAAACTGGACGTTTTCTTTTACGTTATCGATATTTAAAGAAGCATCGGTTGAATCAATGACGTCTTGAACAGTGAAACTTTCAAACACTTCTTTTAAAACTAATCCAGTTGGTGTTACTTCGATTAGTGCGCGCTCTGTAATAATTTTGTTTACAACACCTTTGCCTG
>NZ_JBFUKT010000063.1:0-16813 GCF_056400705.1 Paenisporosarcina sp. P5_A11 | reverse complement strand
GGTTAGACACGCAATAATAAAAAAGAGCTAGCAAAAATACCGCTAACTCTCGTATTGATCAATACATGGCCTAATTACAATCTTTGAATCAACCAATAAAATGCCAGCACAAAAATAAGGCAAGACGTTGAGATCATCATTTTACGATACCATGGGAACCTTCGYAGCCATAGCAAGACGGGAAGTAATAGGCAWAGGAACATGAGCTGGCCMGCTTCCACACCTAAATTAAACGYMAGGAGTGAGCCAATCAGATTGCTCTTTGGAAGTCCCGTTTCGGCCAAAGCCCCGGCGAAGCCCATGCCGTGAATCAGGCCAAATAAGGCCGTCARWAGCCACCGCCATTTCGCCTTTTGAACAAACATATTTTCYACTGCCACATAACAGATCGTCAGGGCAATCAAGGCTTCGACCCAATGCGAACTGACCTGAATACGGTCGGTGGCCACCAAGAWTAGTGTTATGCTGTGGCCGATTGTAAAAGCAGTAACAATTTTCAACGCATCCTTGAAGCGAGATGCGATTAATACTAAGGATAACAAAAACAGCAAATGATCGTACCCGGTCAAAATGTGTTCGATTCCAAGTACAAAGTATTTCCATAGGACAGATCCAATTTCAGGCTGGGGAAGGTCTTGGGGAAGGTCCTGGGAAAGGTCCTGGGAAAGGTTGATCAGAATATCTCTATTAGTGCTATCAATCATATCCTGCTGAAAATATTCCCCTGCATGGACCATGAGTACACTCGTATGAGCAGGCGCATCGTCAAACACCAGATCGTAATGAAGATTAAATTGTTCGATTTCTTCATCGGCGATAAACGTCAGTTGAATTTCCATGCCTCTTATGGCACCCTTTTGCGCCATGTTCATCGAAACCAATTCCATCGTTAAGGGCTTCGAATCCGCATCTATGCGAAGACCTTTCTGTAGATAGGATTCGATTTTTTGCGTGGCCAGTTCATCGTTCACCAGATTATCCAAGTCAGTACCGAATTGTGGGAACAAGTCTGTTTGTTCAATAAAAAGATCATAGAGAATCTCGTTCCCTTCAATGTTTAAATCCGAGTAATTCATATCTATGGAATGCGCAAGCGAAGTTGGGGCAGTTCCAAAAAATAATAAGATGATAAACAATGACAGGAATGAACGTCGAATCATAATGGGACCTCATTTCATAGAAAGTGGAGAGAAAAGATTTACTTTTCTCTCCTTATTATCTGGTGCTATTGCAAAATCTTATTGGCGATCCAAACTAAATCCGCAAAATTAATCTTGTCGTTATGATTGATATCTGCATCTTTAACTATGTGCCAATCCTCACTTGTAATGGTCTTTACCGTGTCCAGCGTTCAATAAATTCTTTTAAGTTAGAAGCTAATTCTTTACAGTTTCTGTTTCAAGGACGCTAATCTCCGCGGCCGTTGCCCAGCCGTTAACACCCGCCGTTGCTTCGAGCTTGACATATGATGCATCTGTCGGATCAAAAGTTGCTACTTTCTCCGCATTGTCGTTTGCCCAAGTTCCGCTTGCAACTTTAGTAAAGGTCACTCCATCTGTACTTACATAAACGTTATATCCTGTAATATTTCCGTTGCTGCCTGATGGCCTTGGTAAATACGCGACCTTATCGATTGGGTAAGTTCCTCCAAGATTTAAGGTGATCGATTGAGGGAGAACATCAGATTTATCCCACTTTGTATGCCAAAAAGTTTGTGAATTTCCGTCAATCGCCATGGATGCTGAATTATTTTCACCAATCGTTTCCTGACTTGTCGCCGTTGCCGTCATTTGAGACTGAGTGATCTTATTAACCGTTACTTTAATGCTTGTTGTCAAAGGGACGTTATTGGGATTTTTCACCCCAGTTGGCAAAGTTACAGTTCCATTGACAGCGAAGGTTTGTGCAGTCTTTACAGTGGGATCATAGTTTGAAGCATCTACATTCCATGTCACTTTGGCTTCTCCCCTGCCTGCATCAGTATCCAAGGATACTGTCTTTGGCAATCCAAGGACGTCCGCTGTCTTCGCCGTTCCGATTGTCAACCCTGTTATGTCAGCAGGCGCAGTGATGCTGTTTAAATTAACACTTTGAGCCTCAATGTCAATGTCCTGCGACGAACGGTTATACATGGAATCGTCGGCAAATACCCTGAGTATATATGGAGTAGTCGGCGACAAATCTGTAAACTTATACTGTCTGTGTTCATCGAATGGTTTGTCTAGCGGCAGTGAAAGGCTGTTAAACGATTTGTCCACTTTCCCGGTGAGCTTGTTGATAAGCTGAATATTATATTCCAAAACGCGCACATTGTCATTTGCTTGCTTTATTGTAAAAGCAAGTTCGTTGTTTTTGTAGGAATCGACCGTAATACCCTCTTCAAACTGCGGAGCTATGAGTTCTCTTATATCGCTCCTGCTATAGGTAAAGGCCTCTTTGCCTTCACCAACGACTTTTACAGAAGGTATGCCTACATATTCATCTGTACTCAAATTATACTGTTTGATGATAATTTTTGAACCGTAAACCTCTATGAAATTCGCGATGCGAGGTGTGGTATGGTATTTGATATACGAGCCTTCTATATATCCTCCGTACGGACCGTTATCAATATAACTGGAATATGAACTCGCACCGCTGTCGAGATACGTAGCCGCACCTTGAAAGTGAGAACGTTCGTCGGTCGGGTCGTATTGTGTATGACCTGACATATATACCACCTGCGAAAAATTATTGTCAGCAATATATTTACCTACATTATTACTTGCCGCGCTGCTCCATGCCGATCCCCACGCGGTTCCGCTTATAGGGTAGTGAGAAGATACAAATATGGGTTTGGTTGGATCGTAATCCTCTTCTTTTCTAATTTGGTCGAGGAAATTGGTGGCTTTACCCACCGTTTTTTCGTTGTTATAATTTCCGTCAAAACCCACAAAATTATATCCTTTTACCTTTACCCTATAAGAATCGTTAAAGAAATTGTTATCGTATGAATTCGTTGACTCGTTCCACGCGCCCGCCGAACCGACAGGAATAAATTGTTCGGCTCCGCCCATATCATGGTTGCCTCTTACCATATAAAACTTCGTATTTTTTAACAAACCCTCATTTGTAAGTTTAGTATGTATGTCTGTCAGATTTTTCATCCATACATATTCATTGGCATTGTTACCGCCGGTAACGTCGCCAGGAATAAAAAGTACGTCGGCCTGTGGGAATAGTCTCAGTTCTGTTCTGTAATCTTTTTCAATGCGCGCGTGTGTTGCGGGATTACCACTGATTTCCGGGTCGCTGTCCACAATCATATTTAAACCGGCGGGAGTTAATGTTTTATTGCTTTTTTGATAGATGAATATGGCATTGTTTAGTTCACGTTCGTAATAATTGATGGTTTCCTGTGTATATAATTTTACTTTTTGCGTTGTTGCAACCGAAGTTGCCGTATTCAAAACCTTTTTCAAATGATCAAAATCGGTTTGGCTGAAGCCGTTGCCGAGACCGTCTGCTATTAGTGTATTTGCTTCTGATATTGTGTCGTTAAGTGCATTCACATCTACTTTATTTACAGCGTAACTATTATAATTAGCTTGAACTACATCACTGCTAAATGCACCTTTCCAAACATTCAGATCAGCTATATCGAATGAATTACCGCCATGTTTGCCCAATCCGTCGCTACCTATATTTAATGGGTTCGATGTATCTAAAGACCCGGTCCCCAGCGAAGTTTCAGTCATTTTGTAACCATCAATATACAACGATCCGAGCATTTTATCTCTGTCTACAACAAATGTCACGTAACGCCAATCGGAAGCATTAAACGTGTCGCGCCCAAATTTTACTGATGTGGTCGGGAATCCTAAATTCATATTGACCGAATTGGCTGATGTATAAATCGCCCAGCCTTCATTAGAGCTCTTAGTAAAATCCTTGTTTGATAATATTACCTGATTATTGTTAGTGTCACCCTTATACCAGAAGGATGTGGTATAACTGTCATTACCAAAATTCAAGCTATGCGTTGTACCGATATAATTGCCGTCTCCACTTTCTAAGTGCAGAGCTTTGGTCCCGGGTAATGCACCGTCTACATAACTATAATTTCCTTTCCCTTCCAAGTTCTCTTGATTTGCATCGTCCTTTAAATTATTGTCGAATTTCATCGATGCAATAAGAGGGTTGGAATTTAATACTGCGTTCGTGGGCAATGAAGTTTTTCTGTCACTATTTGATGGTAAACCAACTACAACACGCAATTTTTTACCAATATCACTTAACTTTACGGTGTAGCTTTTGGATGTACCATCCGATTTTACATTAATATATTTATCGCTTATACGTGATTCCTGTACTTGCCATTGAAATGTTAGATTTTTGCCCTTTGAACCTTTACCCTTGATCACACTGGCGGTGATCGTTTGACCGTAAACCGGCTGCATATTGTCGATTTTGACGATTTTGGCGCCTGATGCGCCTGCGGTGGTCGATAACATAACGAATATCATCGTTAATACGATGGAAATGGATATAATTCTTTTCATTACAGAAAACCTCCATACTTTTAGTATTTTAAGAGCCTGTTCAAAAAGCTTGTAAAATTGTGTAAAAAAACAAAACCGTAGCGAAACTCATTGATTATATCGATCATGTCGACGACTCCATTGTGCTGGAGAAGGTCGCCCCTCTTTACAGGGATGGTGGGCATCCTCCTATCGATCGGATGAGAGGAGATTTTTCGTCACGGAAATCCCCCTTTCGTTTCCAATATTGGAACCTTGATTTTCTCCTTCTACTGTTCTCATTAAACTGAAACGGTGCTTTAATCCTGGTACGCCGATATTTTGAAGTTCACCTCCCAGAATAGGGGGAATACATGACAATAGACGGCACAATATAACACAATCACACAAATTACCTCTTGTATAAACAAATAATACACAATCATTATTGATTTTCTGTAAATATTGTGTAAATCATTGTAGATTTACTTTGCTACTTGAAATTTGAGGAGAGAAGCTGAAATGAGATAAACTGAGTTTAAAAAACACATAAAAAAAAGGAAAGTAGACGGCTACTTTTCCTCCAAATTAATCTTATTCACAATTTCAATACCTTCTTTTTTATATTTCTGCAGTACCTTTTCGGATAGATTTGAATCAGAAATAATACGGTCAACCCTTTCAAAATGGCAGACTTATATTTTGTCCCATAAATTCGCAAAACAAAAATCATCATCTTTGCTCCAATTTAAAACAAATTTATAATCGTCTAAGATTATAGGTCTAATTTATGGATTCTACGTTGTTACTTCCCAAAATCATTCCCCCCAAAAGTCACTTTGTTCAACTAAACGGCCCCTTTAGTTGAAGAAGAAATTACTCTAACCTTCGTTAATTACACCGTATCGATTTTGTTTAAGTAGCTCAGTGAACTCGGAAACCACACTTTGAGGATTTTGTGAGATGGCCTGAACAAAATGGATTAATATAACTGGATAAAATTATGCGTTTTATATTCCCAATAGAAGAATAAAATAAGTAATTCCGAAAATAGGAAGTGCAATTGTAGTAATTATATACATAGTCATTTCGCCTTTAGATAGTTCTCTTTTCCACTTAGTTAGCTTAAGTTGCCTACGATAAATAATGCTGGAAATGAATATTAATATAAAAGTTAAATTCTTTATGTTTTCTAAAACGGTAAACAAATAATCGGCTCCTTTAGGGTTTTGCAATAATTTTCTTCATTATATTAAATGACGAGATAACATAAAAAAGACTCTCATATTTAGATAGCAAAATGAGAATCCTTGACCACTTTTAGAGCCTTTTCAGTAGCAGGTCCAAAACTTCCATCCATACTTAACTTGAGCCCCACTTTAATTAAATGCTCTTGTAAATACCTAACAGCAGCACCTGTGTCACCATTTTGCAGATAGCTATTTACTTCGGGTTTCACATAAATCGGACTTCTATTTCCACCTTTAAAGGTACAAAATCTAAATTAAACATACAAAAAGAGCCTAAATTCGCATATGAATTGGGCTATTTTAAAACACCTATATATCAAGCTTTGTTAATGATTAACACTTAATTTGCACTTCGTTTTAACACTTGAATTGGCAGACACACAATTTTGATTGTTTATTTGTTAATACAAGTGCTATAAGTAATGTTGTAACGATTGCTAATTAATTGAAGGGAAATATGAAGAGGCTAGGTGTTTGCACTAAATATTATTAGCGTTGTTCAACTAAAGAACCCGTTAGTTGAATAAGTTCAACAAAATGAGTATAGATGAATGACTTTATTATTGTTTCCTATACCAAATCACGGTATAAATCACTCAATACTAAAATTTTCTTTTTTATTTCAGCTCTTAACTCTATGGGTTCAACTACTTTTGCATGCTTTCCCATTTGTATGAAATAATCAGCCAAAAAGTCTATTTCTGTTTCACTTATTGAACCCTTAATGACTCCATAACCTTTACTGTCTATTGATATTTGATAATATAGCGAAACATTAGATTTATATTTTTCTACTCCTTCTGGTGTTAATTCCACAATAAGCTCATACTCTTTTTTTGTTGTGAAAATGTTAATAATATCATTTAAGTTGGTTTCTTTTAGATTCATCTTGTCATTTCTTGCACTTATTCCGATCTCTGATATCCGATCGCAACGAAAAAGTCTAAACTCCTTCCTAAGATAACAATACGAAGGACAATACCATCTTCCATACTGAGAAAATAATCCAACTGGTTGAATTTCTCTTTTAACCCCCAAGTAAGAAATCCAAAGCGGCTCATTTCCTATTGTCGCAATAAATAGCTCTTTTAATAGGGGACTTTCTTTACTCTGATTATCTATTTTGAAATCAATCTTATTTTTGATTAAATCAATTTCATCTTTCATCTTTCCGTTTAAGTTCAGATAGAATTTTTTGATGATTGAATTATATTCCGATTCAAAAGGTAGGCTAATAAAATGTTTTAAAGATAAAAGAGCAAAAAAGATAGAGAAAGTTTCCTCTTTTGTAAAAGAGACAGCAAGTAGATTTTTTTCTTCCAAAACTTGATATCCTCCATTAGCTCCTACCTCTGAAATTAATGGAACCCCTAAAATACTTAGTTCTTCTAAATCCCTAAGAATCGTTCTTCTTGAAACATTAAATTCTTTTGCTAAATCATCTACCTTAAACTTTTTGACTCGATTAATATACAACCTTAATTCATTTAATCTAATTGCCTTACTCAAAATTTTCACCCTTTTGCTAATTGTGTCATCATTTGTCACTATTACATTATATACTGGAGACAGTATCAAATTAATAGAATTTTTATAATTTAATTAGGAGGGATTAAGAATGAACCAAACTGAGAAAAAAGAGATTTTAATTGTAGTGTTGGAGGAATTCGCTGATTGGGAAATGTCTTATGTAGCAGCTTTTTTAAATAATACAGACAAGTACATCACTAAGATAGTTAGTGTAAGTGAGGGTGTAATAAAGTCAATCGGCGGATTAAACGTTCTTCCAGATTATACCTTAAAAAGTATACCTGAAATCTTTTATGGTTTAATACTAATTGGGGGAAACTCTTGGCGTAAGCCACTAAACAATAACGTCATTCCAATAATGGAAAAGGCACTTACTATGGATATTCCAGTAGGGGCAATATGTGATGCAACAGTTTTTATGGGAGCCAATGGATGGTTAAATGAAATAAAGCATACAAGCAATGATCTTAATGATTTGAAAACTTATGCAAAAGATAACTACAGAAATGAAATGAATTATGTACTAGAGCAAGCAGTTTCTGATGGAAAAATTGTGACCGCAAATGGAACAGCTTCATTAGAATTTGCAAAAGAAATTCTTGAATTATTAGAAGCATATCCTAAGGAGCATATTAATCAACTTTATAATTTCCATAAATTAGGTTATTACGAGGCAGAAAAGACAAATTCATAAAACAAGCAAGTTAAAACCCGAAATTGTCATATAAGTAGCTACAGTCCCATTTTTTAATTCATAACTTCAATGGTGTTGCATAAAACAGTTAAGGTTCTTTTGAAAATTCTGATTTCAACACTTGTGTCAGATTGACCCAACAGCAAGCTCTTGGGTCAATCTTTCAACTTATCATTCTAGTTCTGAAACGGTTACAAACTCATATCCTTCACTTGTTAAATAAGCAAGCACACTGTCTAATCCTTGAGCAGTCGATAAATGAATATCGTGCATTAATACGGTACTGCCGTCATGGACGCTACTTTTCACAGACGTTAAAAGTTGAGCAGCATCACGGTGTTTCCAATCGAGTGTATCTACATCCCACAAAACAACGGGTAATTGCATCACGTTTAACATGTCATCCTTGAAAGCACCGTAAGGAGGACGAAAAACTGTGGGTGCTTGTCCAGTGGCTTGTTCGATGATGTTATTTGTCCTTGAAACTTCTTTTGTAATCGAATCCGTCGCCATCTTCGTTAAGTTTGCATGGCTCCAAGTGTGGTTGCCGAGCTCATGGCCAGCAGTCAACACATCGTTCGCGATTTCCGGGTAAGATTCTACTCGACTGCCTAGCATAAAGAATGTTGCTTTTGCATCATACTTCGCTAGAGTGGCAAGGATTTGCGGCGTTACTTTTGGATCTGGACCATCATCAAACGTTAGGGCGACTTGCTTCGCACCCTTTTCTACAGGTTGAACAACAACTAGATTTTCAGACGCATCACTGTCATCCGGTTCTTCTATCGGTTCTTCTCCTGCTTCATCTGAAACTTCTTCAACAGGAGGTTTTGGTAATACTTCTTCTACATCCAGTTTATAAGGTGCTACTAATTGTTCAGTTAGCGCAGCAAGTGGCACAGCAATAACCGGTGCACCTGCGGCACCACTAGCGATTTCGTACTCATCGAAATATAGGACGAGCGAATCGTCTATGAGGGCAAAGTTCTCGAAGTTGCTCCACTTCGGTTCGGTAGCCAACATCATATCTTCTTTTAGGACTCTATTTGTTAAGCTTGGATCTTTCTGAATGCCATCTCGTACAAGTGATGAAAGTTTTACAAGCTTAGATTCGTCATGTCCAAATAAATCAGCAATCTCAATAATTTCACCTGACTCTGGGTCAAAATGAATGGTGTTAAAACTGTTAAAACCATTTGCACCGCCTAAATACGTTCCGGAAATCATAACTAATGAATACGATCCGGATGCATGTGGAAATGTTTCGAAAGCAATGTTCAACTCTCCAGGAGTCGTACTATCGATTCGCTTATTTTCTTCCATTGCAATTAAATAATTATCCCGTTGTTCATCTATGTATTTTTTGACACGATCATTAAATGAGACTACTTTACTTTGTGGATACTGAATGGCATAAGGAGAATAGTCATCGTTTTTAACTTCAGTTGTAATAAGTATTCCAGGAAAAGCTGATTCTATAGTCGACACATCTTTTTTTACTTCTGGGCCGTTGTTTGTATTTTGTTTTGCATCGCTCTCTTTTGAGTATCCGAGAAAAGTGAGGGTCATACTCAGAAAAACAATCATACTGATACAGGCAACATCAATCCAGGGTCCGCGTTTCTTACTTTGGGATCTGGTCATTATCTCTGATTCTCCTTTTGTTAGTTATACGGCTTGAACGTAATGGTACAGACGTGAGTTCATAAATAGGGGAAAGACCTGTGCAACTCGAAATCCTAGCCGCCTGAGGTTTTGTGAACACCTCAGGCGGCAGTTCGATTGCAGGTTGGGGCAGGACTTGCCAGCTATTTAGCAACACATCTAGGAAGTCTGATTGCGATTTGAAAAATGATGACTTTTAGGTGACTATTTAATGTAGTGGTTGCTGACTAAGGCATCCGAAAGAATATCAGATGGAATAATAAATTCAATAATGCCCATAGCCCCAGGAGCAACTTCATATTTATCAAAGGAAATGACTAATTGATTGTCTTTATTAATATAAAAGTTTTGTTTGCTACTAATCTTATCAAACAATCCAATCGTCGTTTCATCCCCTTCATCTCGAAACCAATATAACTTGTTTTCGTCATGTTTCATTTGTTCTTTCATTTGTTCTTTTATGTTCTCACTAATCAAATTAATATATGTTTCATCTTTAAACAGTAGCGGAAGGGTTAATAAGATTTCTTTTTTCTTATCAATGGTGTCATATGTCATGGTTGTAGATGAAGATCCAACGGTATTCACTACGTACCTTCCAATCGATAAAATATTATCCGTGTCTGTCTTTACTTCATAGCCACTATCTATGCCTAAGTGACCTCCATTTTCTTTTTTCATCTCGTCCATTTCTTTCGTAAACGTATCATAGAGTTGTTTGTTTTCGTTCAAATATTTTTGATTTAAACTATTTTCAAGGTCCTTGTTTTTCAAGTTAGAAACAGCAGGAACCTTTAAATGTGCCTGATAAGTTTTTTCATCTACAGTGTATTCAGTAAATGTCAGGACATCCACTAACGTTCCAACAATCGGAACATCCGACAATGTTTTCGCAAATGTTGGACTACTATTTATGGAGAGAATAAAAATAGCAGATGCTGCTAAACCAATTACTGATTTAAATGGAAATTTTCTTACGTTAGAACGACTAATGGCGTTCGCTACGATGAAATCCAAATTATCTGGGATCGGGATGTTCTGGTAATCAGATTTTAATTTTTCTAATTTTTTATCCAATATCATTTTCCTCCTAAAAATAAGATCATGCGATTTGAATTCGGAGTAATTTTAGAGCTTTGGTTAATCGTGTTTTAATTGTATTTGGGTTTTCGTTTAATATTTCTGCGACTTCTTCTATTTTTAAATCTTCAAAATAGCGAAGAATAATCACACTTCGGTATTTTAGAGAAAGAGATTCTAAAGCTCTTTCTAGATCAATATTTGAATACTGATTTTCTACTCCATCAGCGTATGACTCAAGTGCTTCTTCATCAACAAACATTAACTTTTTCTGTTTTTTTAAAAAATCTAGTGATGTATTCACTACTATTCGATAAAACCAACTTTTTATATATTGTTCACTCTTTATGTGTCGTTTTGATGAAATGGCTTTTTGTATAGAATCTTGTAGTATATCTACTGCATCATTTTCATTTTTCACATAACTATACGCTAATCTATAAAAAGCTTCTTTGTTATCGGTTATACATTCTACAAGTTTCTTTTCTATGTGCAAATTCCCCTTCATCTAAAAAGCTCCTTTCTTAGAAGGTGTTCTATAAATAAGTCGTATTAGTTTAAAATAGTTTTAATTATATAAAATAGACTTCAACAAAACAGTTCTACTTATGTTTTCTTGCTATGAAGGTTAGCAAGGGTGTTCTTAATCTACGATAAAAGGGACTTCCTTAAAAAGGGAAAATCCCTTTTATCATAGATTTGAGTAACACAAATAACTAACATACAATATGTATTTTATAAAATCATATTATTATTGCTGTTGAACAGTTAATTGTGCAGATTACTGAGTGTTTTCGATGATGTTGATGCTAAGGTTGTCCCATATGCACTCATTAAAATTGTAGCTGATGCGATTGTTCCGAATATTTTTTTGTGTTTAAATATTTCATGATTAAAATCTCCTTTGTGTTGTTCAATATTCTAAAACCTTTACATATATTAGACGAATAAAGTAAGTAAATAGTTTTGATAATTTTTTATTTATATTTTTCCAATTCCCTGTTATCTTCTGAAAATCGGAAGGGAACTCTTTTGTTTCTTCCTCAATTCGATTAATCATATCCTTTGTTTTTCTTCGTAGTCCTCGTACCTTTTTATTACGCATTTCTTTCTCCTATCTATCATCGGTTTATTTTATATTTATTCAATTAACCTCCCTCTATAAACATTGATGTATCTACAGCTTGCACCAACAATCAGGGCTATTGAACAGATAACCACAACTACTACTATTACAAGATATTTCTCAATCTCATATTTATATCCTAATAAGAATAGTAATCTCACGGACTGAATAAAAACACCGCTAAACAGAAGATTCCCTGTTTAGCGGTGCTTTCGCTTTGCGTACTATGATTGAGTTGATTTCAGCATAGCATTATAGATTTTTTCAATTACTTTAACGGTCGTAAAAATTTGATAAAAGAGTGCTACAAACATTGATTTTACAATAGAGGATTTTGTGAGAAGGCCTGAACAACAAAAAGCTTGTCTTATGCCCTGGCTCACTATCAAACTCAATTTTCACACTCTTACCAGTAACTAAATGAAGATCTTCGGTGTTAACGTTGCGATAGTTTGTGCTTGAATTTTGCTGTTACTGTTACTGTCTTTGAAACTTGATTGTTCGCAATATCGGTTGCGACAACTGTAATTTCGTTCACACCATTATCAAGCAAAATCCGCTTCGAATACTTGCCGTCAACAATTGCTGCCTCAAAACCATTCACTTGGACTGATTTGAGGTTGACATCTGAAACCGTCCCTTCGACTGTCACCGTTTCACGATTCGTCTTATCTCCGTTTTTCGGATTGTCGAGTGTCAGTTTAGGATTGATCGTGTCAAGCATGATTGTAACTGGCGCAGATTTACCTGTTACTTTACCACCCATCTTCGACACAGCGATCATCTCATTTGCACCTTCAACGAATTCCATTGGGATAGCGAATTTTCCATCATCACCAACTACAGTAGAACCTGCCTCTTTTCCGTTATGCATCAATTGGATTGTCGTCGATGTAGACGCTGCTCCTTTGATTACCCCGTTTTTCTCATTAGTACTAAAGCCTTGTACTGGTGATGTAATAACCGGTTCAATCACTTCATAGATGACACGAGCACGGATCATGAAGTTTCCTTCGCTTGTAAGAGAAGGTGTCCATGAACCTGCATCAAATTGATAGTTTCGGTTAGAGTTCCGGGTATTTGTATCTGACGCAAGTCCAGGTGCATTCGATCTACCCTGTGTCTGAACATAGACCATGTAGAAATCGCTATCAACTTCAATATTGTATTCTGTCAAATCAACGACTGTCCATGTACCGTCACGTTTTGCTTGCGCGCTAAATGGACCAGCCAGTTTCTTACCGGGTGCACCATCTGCACCTGTTGCATCCCACACCTCTACTGCAAAAGCAGTTCCACCAGGTCTAGGCCAACTCTCATCCGAGAAGCGGAAGACGCCATCGGATACGATTGCAGATTCTTTTCCAGCAGGAAGAGTCATTTTCACTCCCCAAGCATTTCCAGCTGCAAAAAACGCATATGCATTTTCTTCTGTTCCATCATCATAGCCAATTTCCCCACCTGGGTACGTATAATACGGCTCAAGCTCAAGATCCAGTGCCGTATCGTTGCCGATTGAAATGGTAGTTCTCTGACCACCGTAACCTCTTGCAAACACTACAAGCGTATAGTCCCCCTCATAAGCAGTGATGGAATAGTTACCATTTACATCTGTCACTACAGGTGTGATATTTGCATCTTCAAGGAGAAGTAATTTCGCTCCTTCGATTCCTTCACCTGTTGATTTGTCTGTAATTGTACCGCTAACCGTTGCTTTTGGCAGTTCTTCTAATATGAAATTCGCTTGTGTCGATTTATCCGCCTCGATTTTAACGGTTTGTTCTTTAGATTGGAATCCGTAAGCTTCTGCTTTCGTAGTAAAAGTACCTATGCCATGAATTAACGAATACTTCCCGTCAGCAAGGTTTGAATAGACTGAACGTCCTGTTTCAAGTACACTCACTTGTGCTCCAATTGGTAAGACCATCGGGTTGAAATTCCCTTCGCCTAGTGTTGTTTCTTTTTCAGGCAATGCGGGTTTTATTTTTGTTGGGTCGATCGCTTCTTCGAATAAATCTTTCCCTTTCTCTGTAATCACGGGATTTATATTGTTTGGTTTTTTGACACCATCAAGACCACTTTTTTCGGTATTCAATTTACTCCCTTTGTCACCTTGTTTAGTCCCTTTTGATATATGTGATGTATCAACTAAAGAGACATCATCGATATACCAGCCATCCTCTTCAACGTTTCCATCAGAAAATCCATTGAACCCGATATAGACGCGCTGACCGCTATACGCTGACAAATCGACTTCCGTCTCAGACCAAGCACTTGATCGACCTTGAATCTTGAGTAGTTGTGTCCATTCCTTCTTATCAGTGGATATGAAAACATGTCCGTAATCATAAGCTGCCCCTGCTGATGATTGCTCGAATTCATTCCATTGTTTGAATTGCAAGTAGGCATTTCCTTCAGGCAAATCCATTGGAGGCATAAGGAGTGTTGCGTTCATATTACTCCCATACGGACCTTCAAGATTTGTGGCGTACACTTTTTCACCAGATGCAGCTTTACCAGGGCCGGATGTCGGTACACCCCACTCCCAAGTATCCATTAACCCAAATGAAGTCCAACCGATTGGTGTCTTCTCAAAATTTTCGAAATAGCCAACTGTAATAGCTGGTTTCACTTCGATTGTGTGATTTTCACTTACTACTTCGTTATTCCCGAAGTCATTGATTGTCCATTTGTAAGCGATCGAATCACCAGCGATTTCCTCACTTGGAATCGTTGCTACATATTCTCCGGACTTATAATCTCCAGACTTCTGAGAGGCATTCACTGCTTTCCATTCTCCGTTTGCACCTTGGTAGTTCAGTACGACGGATACTAAGCTAATATTGTCACTCACTTTGATTTTCAAATCGAGATCCATTCCTACATATGTAGCTATCGGCGCAGTATGAGTGAATGTTGGGGCTTCTTTATCCTCCCCTTTTTTCGCCACTTGGCCTTCAAGCTTTCCAAGACCATTAATGATTGCAGAAACAGACATATAAGCGTCGACAAGTCCATATCCATACCCATCGTTCGGAGTCTGTGGATATTCAATATCCGTCAACGGGACTGCCGTATCTAAAAGAATCTGTTCCATTTCATCGACTGTTACGTTCGCGTTCACTTGGCGGAGCATTGCCGCTATCGCCGAAACTGCCGGACTAGCCATCGATGTTCCATTCCAACCGCCTTCATAACCACTCCCCGGGACTGCTGAACGGATGTTCGCTCCAGGTGCAGAGACATCTGGTTTAATTTCCGAATACGGTGATGGACCGCGTAAGGAAAAACCTCCCACTTTATTGTCAATGTCGGTCGCACCAGTTGCAAATGATTCCGGATAGTTACCCGGAGATGCTACTGATCCTGGTCCCCCAGGGTTATATATCGTTGTATTTCCAGCTGCAAATCCAGGAAATATTTGTGCAGCGCGCCAGTTTTTAACGACGTCGCGATACCACTCATCAAGACCAGCACCCCCACCCCATGAGTTATTCACAACATCTGGTGCCATGTCGACACGTGAATTGCCATTTGCATCTGTCGGGGCCAAAATCCATTGCGCTGCTGCCAATAGATCACTATCTGATCCCCCATCCGCTGAAAATGCTTTGACAGCAATCCATTTCGCACCCGGTGCTACACCAATTTGGTTAGAACCATTTGGCTCGCCACCTACCATCGTACCGGTAACATGTGTACCATGCCCCTGGTCATCATAAGGTGCTGCTTGTCCTGCAGTCGCATCAAACCAGTTGAAATCATGATTCACTTCACCTGTCGCTGCATTGTAGCCGCGGTATTTCTCTTTCAATGCAGGGTGATCCCATTGGACACCTGTATCGATGCTCGCGACGACTGTTCCCGAACCGTCAATACCCATGTCCCAAACTTTAGGGGCATTGACCCTGTCAACATTCCATTCTACATTGGCAATTTGGGAATCAGGTGTTACTGCATTTTTGGTTTTCGTTGTATATAGTTCCCGTGTTTCATTCGGTAGAACTTTTTCAACTTCAGTGAATGTCGCTATTTTTTGCGCCACTTCTTTTGTAGCTGTAACAGCCATTCCGTTGACAATGTAATATGACGTAATATCTTTAGCGTTCCCTGCCTTCACTTGCAGATCCAAATACTGTTTTACATTTTGTTGCGATTCAAGAGATGTCATTTTCAATTCAGATACAACAGCGGAACGTTGCATGAGCTGTGATTTTTTTGCCGAAAGTTTTGCATTACCGGCATCTTGTTTTGCTTGCTCTGCTACTTTTTCCGCGTCTGCACTCTCTTTAAATTTTATGAGAAAAGTAACTCTGTCCTCTTTTTCGAATGTTTCTAGTAAACTACTGCTCAACTTGTTCCCCGAAAGTACGTTAGAGTCATTTAATGATTGGTGCAGTTTTTTATTTGGTTCCGCAGTTGCTATTCCCGGTACAATTAAGGAAAGTACCATGAGTAATGTCGCAACAATGTTGAACATTTTTTTTAGATTACCTTTCTTTTTCATCTTCAACTTCATTCTCCTCCAATTTTAATTGCGACAGCGTCCTACTTCTTCAAGAAGTCCATAAAAAAAAAACCTGCCCCCTTTCTACAAATTAGTGTAGGTACTCAATGGTGTCTGTTGCGAAATTCTCGTTGTTATTACTTAACATAGCATAATATAATAGTGTTTTTTGTCGAAATAAGACTGATTATTCAAAATAGGTAGTTTATATCCAGTAAACTCTTTACGTAATATAACCAAACTACCATTGAGTTTGCACAATACTTTAAGGAATATCGACATGATATTATAAAAGATGGATATCCTGCACTACAAGATCGTTATACTGGGTTATCTCAGGACGAATAGACCAGGCAATTGATGAATTTAGTTTGTAATAGGGATTGCCAAAACGTGACCTACATAGTGAGGTTATCATTCTTCTAAGTAACGATGTGGATGGTTATTGCTACTTTGCTACTT
>NZ_JBFUKT010000062.1:0-17258 GCF_056400705.1 Paenisporosarcina sp. P5_A11 | reverse complement strand
GTTGAAACCTTATTCAACTAACGGGGCAGTTTAGTTTAAGAAGGGATTAACTGCTTTTTGTGGAATTATAAACAAATAAGGGGGAGAGAAAGATAATGGTTAAGTTAGATTTAATGAATTCAGATGATTATCAAAAATATATTACTTCAGCGATTAAATCATATGCGGAAGAAAAAGTTTTATCGGGAAATTGGAGTGAGGAAGAATCAATTATGAAAGCAAAAGAGGAATATACAATGCTTTTGCCCAAAGGTGAGAAAACTGAAAATAATTACTTATACACAATTCGAAAAAATGACAAAGCAATCGGAGTTATATGGTTTGCACTAAAATCTCAAAACGAGGGATTCATATATGATATTAATATATTAGAAGAACATCAAGGATTTGGGTATGCCAAAGAAGCTATGAAGCAAATAGAGGCTGTTGGGCAAAAATTAGGAATCAATAAAATAGGACTTCACGTTTTTGGTCAAAATAAAAAAGCCAGAGGCTTATACGAGAAATTAGGTTATCAGGATACAAATGTCTTGATGGCAAAAAATATCTAAAGTTATATTATGTCTAACTAATATGGGCGAGGAACCCAGAATGATTATGCTTTTGTTGTTGAACTTATTGTACTAACGGACAATTTCATGAAATTTGAGTCTACTCTGTTCAACTAACGGGTGCTTAAGTTGAAGATCAAGTGCTGCTTAGACAGCTCTTTTCYTATTGAACTAACGGGTAAGAATTATTAGGAAGAAAAGGTTACACCAAACGGAGGAGTCAAAATGAAATTATCTAGCTTTAATACGTTTACAGAAAAAGCTTTTAAAGGAAATCCTGCCGCTGTGTGTTTGTTAAGTGAGGAAAAACCTAGTAATTGGATGCAGAATGTTGCAAAAGAAATTAATTTACCGGTTACTGCTTTTATTAATCGCAATAAAAATGAATATCATTTACGCTGGTTTACTCCTTCTACAGAAATACCTATTTGTGGACACGGAACACTGGCAAGTTCCTTCTTTTTATGGAAAAACGGGTACGTGGAAAAAGAAAAAATCATTAGTTTTTATACAAAAAGTGGTGTTCTCAAATCACGATTTGTAGATGAATGGGTTCAATTAGAGTTTCCTTCGATTCTTGAAGAGAAGTCGATTGCTCCTGATTTATTGATTGAGGCTTTAGGTGTTGAGCCTACATATGTTGGGAAAAACCAATTAGATTATTTAGTGGAAGTAAAATCAGAAGCTATTGTAAGGGATTTAAAACCAAGGATAGGCCTGATCGCCCAATTACCAGCCCGTGGAGTTATTGTTACAAGTCATTCGAGTTCAAATGAATATGACTTTGTTTCACGTTTCTTTTCCCCAGCTCAAGGTCTTAATGAGGATTATGTGACTGGTTCAGCACATTGTTGTTTAGGTCCATATTGGAAGGGAAAATTACAAAAGAGTGAGTTTACTGCTTACCAAGCTTCCGATAGAGGAGGTATTTTAAAAGTTAAAGTTATAGATGATAAAGTTTTACTATCAGGAAAAGTAGTGACAGTATTTGAAGGTAATTTGACTATTTAATATTAATAATCCCTTATTCAACTAACGGATGCTTTAGTTGAGAACCGGCTGCCTTTTACATGGCAGTCTTTTTTTATGAACCTAGTTGGATACTTCCCAATTGTGATGTTATGTCAACCTGGGGTGTATACGTGATACAATCCAGTTGAGTAAGTGAATCAATGTTTTTACGGACGGATTATCTAGTTTCTTGTTCAACTAACGGGGCAGGTTAGTTGAACAAGGGCTGATCTTATTAAGAAAAATAATTTATGAAAAAAGTTGTTCTAGCAATGGATAAACGAATTTCAAGCAGTTGTTTTATCTACTTTTCCTCTGGAAAAATTAGTGACCTTAATTTAACGGATAACGGCATAATTCTTACGATAGTTATGTTCAAGTATTAAAGGGGGGGTGTTCCAAGAAGGTTACTACGAATTAGAGATTAAATACTTTTTAGGAGGAATAGTATGATTAACTTAGCAGAATTTCTGTACAATAAAATAAAACCTAATATTGAGAGTTGGAATGAAGAAGGAATATATGCATTATCTTTTTTTGTATATACAAATGAAGCTTCAGATAATATCCCTGTTTTAGCAATCAGTTATAATACCGAAGAAGATTGTGAATATAGTTCACAGCTCAGTGAGCAGAGATGGAATTATGCCTTTTGGAGACAAGAGGAAAAAGAAATTATTGGAGATGAAGAATCAACAAGCATATTATTACAATGGTATAAGGAAAATGGGATAAAAAATATTGGTTACGAGGACGAAGCATTAATGTACGATGCAGATTATAATTATATAGGAAAAGGACCAAACGGATATTATGAGCTATTGCAGATAGTATCTAATGTTGCAAAAAGTTTACATGATAATAAAGTTATTATTAATACTTTTAAAAGAGAAATACCTATCATTATTCACGACTTGGAATACTCTTGGAATTCAGAAGAAGCGACGCAAAATGGGAACCCTAATGGGATAGCCGACATATTCTTGGAAGTATTACACCAAGGGTTTCCAGAGTAAATGCTTTTATGGGTGCATAATATCGTTAAGAGAATTAGGAAGAAGACAAGTGGCACAGTCAAAAAAACGATAATATTTATATTTTGCTATTTCACTAACGGGTGCTTAGTTGAACAACCGGCTACCTTAACAAGGCGGCTTTTTTTTATGGATCTGAAGTTGATTAACTTCCTCATCCGGGTGTTATGTCAACCTAGGGTGTATACGTGATACAATCCAGTTGAGTAAGTGAATCGTGTTTTTACGGACGGATCATTTAGGTCCCTTGTTCAACTAATGTGGCGGGTTTGTTGAATAATCAATTAGTGAACTAGGTTTTGATTTTTTGAGGAGTTAGGAGAGGAATAGATTGAAAAAGTTTCGTGGAAAAAGGCGTTATTTTCGTAATWTATSGAGGRCGGTAKCASTMGAGCATAAWGAWTTRGACTTTGGMAACGAGGGATGGTTTGATTTMTGGCATACCYATCTAGACTTTTTCGGGGTTGGAAATAATAGTTTAAAGATAAGAAGAGAGCATATAAAAGCACATTTAGYTGTATATGAAAATTTATTAGATAAGCTCGACACATATGATAAACCTTATCAATCGTGGATTAAATTAGATGRTGAAGATGCTGSTATGGATGCAGTWTATATTCATACTCCTAATCCTAATGAAAAYAATTTCCCTCWTAAAATAGARAATTTAAACTGGGATTGCAATATMCCGAAATATTTCAAGGATTTAGTAAACCTGAAGGAATTTAATGTGGGTCACTATAAGTGGGAATRCAATAGCAACTATATAATCCAGTCCAAAAATAAGGGGATTAAATTGYAGRACTTATTGAACTAAYGGATGCTTAGTTGAACAACAAGCTGCCTTTACAAGGCGGTTTTTTTTATGTCCTAGATTTCAATCTTGTACCTATACTTAGTTTCGTATAGGTTACTGAACTTAGATTGTTGAACGAGTTCTTGAACATTAATAAAAGAGTTAACCCTTAGAAACCACTTTAAATATGGGGTGTTCATTAACTTCTGGTTTTCTGAACAAAACCTTATTAAGGGGAAATGATCATCCAGTCCCTTCTTCAACTAACGGGGCAGATTAGTTGAAGAAGGAATAGACGATTTAAGTGGAGAATAATTGTCCTTAAAGAACAAAGAGGAGAATACCAATGGATACTGCGAAGTTTAAAGAAATTGTAGTAGAAATAGTTATTTCTAACGGGATGTGTAAAAGAAGAAGTTGTTATTATTTAGAAGGTAATGAAATAATTATTGTACTTGGTTTACAAAAATCAAGTTACTCATCTAGTTATTACTTTAATCTGGGATATATAATTAAAGACTTAAATGATAAAAAATACCCTAATTATACTGATGGAAATGTCCGTTTGAGATTTGAGTTTGGACTAAATGGCAAAAACACAGACATAGTTGATATAAAAGAAGTGTTGATAGATTAACTAGCTAATGAACTAGGGAGAAACATCCTATTTTATGTTTCTCCCATAACAAACATTGAGGCTTTAAAAAACCTAATTAAAGAACAACCAATTCTCTTATTTCAGACCACACTTATCACAAAACAATACCTTCAAATTGAATAACTCTTCTTGGACTAACGGATAGTTGAAAAACCAGCTGCCTTTAAAGGGCAGCTTTTCTTATGGAGTAATGAAGTGATAACTTCATCATCCGGATGTTATGTCAACCTAGGATGTGTACGTGATACAATCCAATTGAGTTTGTAAAATCGAAGTTTTACGGCGGATCTTCAGGTTCTTGTTCAACTAACGGGGCAGGTTAGTTGAATAAATAATTCATTTAGAATGATTAACTTTAACGGAATATTACCTAGTAGCTTTCAAAAAGGAGAGGATTTATAGAGATGACAGAAATCACATTTTTAGCTTCATCCAAGCCATTTGAAATACCTGATGAAATTGAAGACTACAATAATCGAACAATTTTTGAACGTGAAGAAGATTGTATATCTTTCTCTGTTGAAGAGATAGGTGATTATTGGGAGAAAGAGGTTGAAGGTCTGTTTTCTTTGCCTTATATCTACGAGGTAGATGGAGTAGGAAATCGTTTATTTCTAACATACATTGAAAAGTATATGGAAATAGGAGATGTATTTGAATTATACACAGTACCCAATCAACACGCATTCGAATATTACAAACAAACTATGCAAGACAATCCTGAGCCAATTGAAGTAAATGTGAGAAGTTATACATACCGGGACATTTATGGTTTATATCAATTAAATTTAAAAAAGTGGGTAGAAGATTTAAGTCATCGAAATTATTGTACCCATCATGGTATCACCACATTTTTAAAGTGTTAAACGCAAGATTGTAATTGAACTAACGGGTGCTTTACTTCAATAAGGAGTGAAGCATTTTTCTTATTCAACTAACGCAGCAGTTTAGTTGTATTAATTTTACTGACAGGTTCCTTTGGACCATTTGTATTAACAGCTACACAAGTTTTGATTGTTTTATTCTGCATTATGGTTACTACAATACCTTTAACAATGATTGTTTATGCTAATAGAATATAGGGGGCGATTATGAAACTTTATATGTTTGATTGTGAAGCATTGCACATAAACTAACGGATGCTTTAGCTCAAAACAATGGTTGTAAAACAACTCTTTTTTCTTCTTCAACTAAAGCAGAAGGTTAGTTGAAGAGTATTGTTTAACTTGTGTTCAACAAGCGGGCCAGACTGTTGAACAAATATCAATACTAGATAGGACCTTTTGTGCTCTTTATATTGATGCTAATAACAATTCCTTTTGCAAAATGAAATTAGTGTTCTAACACATTGTGAATTAGTGTGGAGAATGAATCCGAATACCCTGTTTGCTATATTCCTCTACCATGTTAGATGATAATGAACTATCAGTAACGAGCAGGTCAATATCCTTTAGTGGACAAATATTGATGTAAGAAGACGTCTCAAACTTTGATGAATCAGCAACGACTACTTTATATTTTGTCCGTGACATAATGGTTTGAATAACGCCTACTTCATGCATTCTAAAATCCGTTAGACCGTGTTCAAGCGATAATGCATTCACCGTGATAAAAGCAATATCAATATTGAAATTAGACAAGATTTCTTCACATTGTTTCCCATATAAAGTATATTCCTCTGGATTATAAAAGCCGCCGGTGAGGATGACATTGAAATGTCTATTCGATCCAAGAATCGATAAAATACGAAGATCGTTTGTAATAATGGTTAACCTCTTAAACCTTTCGACAAGGGCTTTTGCAACTTCGATCGTCGTAGTCCCGCCGTTTAGAGCAATCGCTTGCCCCTCTTCAATTAATTCAATTGCTAATGAGGCAACTTCTTGTTTTTTTTCTAGATTTTTGACTTCTCTTTCATTAAAAAGCTTATTTACTACATTATCAGTATTTTGGATTAAAACAGCCCCGCCGTGAACACGTTTCACGTTTCCCTTATTCTCAAGAACCTCTAAATCTCTTCTTACAGTATCGATTGAGACATCCAATAAAGTAGCAAGCTCAGAAGCTTTTGCAGCTTTTTGCTGTTTTAAAAAGGATTCAATCATTTGATGTCTTTGTTCTTGTAACATCACGAAGTACTCCCCCTAATCTTTTATATAACAAGTATAAAAATAATAGCACAAATCAAAAAAAAAGCAAAACAATGCATAGAAAAGCATTTTGTAAAGTTAAAAGTATATATTCTTTATGAAAAAAGTGTAAATGTTATGTAATTAAAGAGTAAAATCCATTGTAAAACCGCAAAAAACGGATTAATATTGCATTTGTAAGCAAATGAAAACCAAAAAAGAAGGGAACTAACTGAATGGGAAACTATTATAATCCAGTCAAAATTAAAATAGCTACGATAGATATTATCGAGGATGTCTTAAATACAATCAATCCACAAATTAAAAATATTGTCCTTTTACATCGAGGAGGTGATTTTTTAGAAACCGAGGCTGGACATACCCTCTACAAAGGTCTTGAGGATTTTGAGGTCAAACAATTAGCGGTGAATATATCCAATCCTGATGTAGAAGACTTGTTTTACTATTATAAACAAATTGAAAGCTTTGATTATCAATGCATAGTAGGAATTGGGGGCGGCAGTGTTCTTGATCTTTCGAAATCTTTAGCTGCCTTAAAGGATATGAAAATAGATTCTACCTCTACTTTACGCTCTATAATTGAACAAAAGCTTTATATAGAAAGTCAAAATTTCGTACCCTGGATTGGGATTCCGACAACCTCAGGTACAGGTTCCGAGGTTACTTGCTGGGCAACAATTTGGGATCGCGCTAACGGAGTGAAAATGTCAGTTGATTGGGAAAAACTATATGCACATACCGCTATCATCGTCCCGGCTCTAACAGCATCATTACCGAAGGGATTAACGGCTGCAACCGCTTTAGATGCTTTATGTCATGCTACTGAGGCTTACTGGTCAAAAAGCTCCAATGAAATTTCAAGAATCTATTCATTAGAAGCGATCAATCGGATTGTCAACAATTTTGAAAGTGTATTAAATCATCCGAATGACATTACATTAAGGAAAGAAATTGCTTTAGGAAGCTTGTATGGAGGTCTAGCCTTTAGCAATACAAGAACAACGGCATGCCATTCAATCTCGTATCTTCTCACATTAGAACTTGGAATGGTTCACGGGATTGCGGCAAGCATCACCTTGGCAAAAGAGATGGAAATCAATTTTGACTCCATTATTGAAAACGATAAGTTGCTTCAAGCCTTTGGAGTAAGCAACGTCAGTGAAATCCAAAAGCTTATCGAGCATTTCCATCAACTATCGGGTTTCTCAAGCAAGCTCAGAGATTATAAGGCGAATGAAGAAATAATCGAAAAAATCGCCAGAAACGCCTTTACAAAGGGCCGAATGGATAATAACCCAGTTGCTTTAACAAAAGAAGATGTCACACAAATTCTACTATCTATTTATTAAGGAAAAGGAGAGAAAAAAATGAAGACTAAATTAATGTTAGTAATACTCTTAGTATTATCTGTTTTATTAACGGCTTGTAGTGGAGGGAATGACAGTGCTGGAGAAGTGGATGATGTGATTAAAATGGTATGGTATCCAAACGAATCTGGTGAAGATATGAAATCATCTCGCGAAGAAATTGGACGACTTATTACAGAGGCTACAGGTAAAAAAGTAGAGCATCAATTAACAACTGACTATGCCATTGCAATTGAAACACTAGTGAATAACAATGCGGACATTGCATTTACGGGTTCACAAAGTTATGTTGAAGCAAATAATAGAAATGATGCGGTTCAAACAATTGCAGTGAAATCTGGTGAATCCGGTACTTTGGATGATGCTAAATATCATAGCTGGTTAGCAGTTAATGTAGACGAGCAGGACAAATACAAAGTAAATGGAGAATTTTCACTTGATACAATTGCTAATACAAAGTTTTCATTCGTATCAAACAGTTCAACATCAGGGTTTAAAGTTCCATCCGCTAATATTATTGCTCATTTCTCACAACAAAAAGAGTATGCAGACTTAACGTCAGAGGATTTAATGGAAGGCGGCCCGTTATTCTCCCAAGTATTATTTGGCAACTCTCACCAAGGTTCCACAGTTAATTTATTAACTGGTAATGCAGATGTTGCAGCATTTTGTGATACTTGTGTAGAGGATTATGTGGAGATTGCTGAAGGCGATGAAAATACAGTCGGTGCTGTTTATCACGTTAAAGATGATGCAACAGAACCTTTTAATACGGTTGCAGGCAAGGAATTTACATTAATGAGTGCTACACCTGTATTAAATGAACCATTCGTAGTAAACATGGATGTAATCGGTCAAGTGGATTTTGATAAAATTCAAGCCTTATTAACTTCAGATGAATTTGCAAATAATGAAAAAATCTTTGCTCCTGAAGATTCAGAACAGACAGCTTTATTCACTAAAAAGGGTAAAGAAAGACTAATTGCTGTAGAAGATGAATGGTATGATCCAATCCGAGAACTTTCAAAATAATACACCACTTCATCAATAGGTAAAACTGTATAGGAAGAAGAGTGTGCATAGGGGTATATTCGTTATGTACACTCTTACTTGCTAATTAAACCAAAAAGGAGTCATTTCGAATGTCTTTGTTAAAGGTAGAAGGACTTGGTAAATCATATACAGCAAACAAACAAATACTAAAGAATATTAATTTTGAAATAAAAGCAGGAGAATTTGTTTCTGTCATTGGTCCATCAGGTGCTGGTAAATCGACCATGCTGCGTTGTATGAATCGAATGGTTGAATTTAATGAAGGAATGATTATTTTTAACAATCAAGAAGTTGGAAGTTTAAGTAAAAAAGAATTACGTAAATTGCGAACAAATATTGGGATGGTGTTTCAGCACTATAATCTCGTACCTCGTTTGACGGTGATTGAGAATGTGTTACATGGTCGGTTTGGTTATAAAACAACGCTACAAGGACTACTAGGCAGATATACAGAAGAGGAAAAAGAACGTGCCTTTTACCTGTTGGAGAAACTAGGAATTCATGAACATGCTTATAAACGATGTGACCAATTAAGCGGTGGTCAGCAGCAACGTGTAGGGATATGCCGAGCGCTTATTCAAGAACCTAAATTGATTCTATGTGATGAACCAATTGCTTCACTTGATCCGAATTCTTCTAAGGTGATCATGGACCATTTAAAATCGATTAGTACGGAAATGGGCATTACATGTTTAGTGAATTTACACCAAGTGGAAGTGGCACAACACTATTCAGATCGAATTATTGGGTTGAATAGTGGTGAAGTTGTATTTAATGGAAATGGCCGTGAGCTTTCTGACGAACAAATTCACAAAATCTATGGAACCAAAACAAAAGATTTAATAACAGGATAAGGGGAAATGACCGTGAATGAAAAAACGATGCGAAAAAGCAGATGGCAGACAGTAATCTTTCTTCTCCTCATCATCGTTCTTACCTATTTATCATCAGTTATTACAACATTTAACTTTGTGGAGGGGATGGCGACAATCCCTGAAGCTATAGGCTGGATCTTTTCTAATTTAATGGTGACACAGGAGTCACTTGATAATTTACCAAAGATCCTAGGGAAATTAGCTGAAACCATCTTTATGTCTATTGCCGCAACAACTATTGCGGCTGTTATTTCTCTCTTCTTAGGGGTATTTGGATCAAAAACAACAAAAGTAAACAACATCTTAAGTGTATTTGCTCGTTTTATTGCTTCAGTATCAAGAAATATTCCAGTTGTCGCATGGTCGCTGGTTTTGCTCATTTCTTTTGGACAAAATTCAGTAACAGGCTTTCTCGCTCTTTTTGTGGGAACGGTAGGTTTTTTAACAAGGGCATTTATCGAATCTATTGATGAAGCCAGCCAAAGTTCTGTTGAAGCATTAACTGCAACGGGGGCAACCTATTTCCAAATTGTGAGTAAAGCTGTCATTCCACAATGTCTACCACAGATGATCAGCTGGGTATTGTTCATGGTTGAAACGAATATTAGAAATGCCACATTGGTGGGAATCTTAACGGCTACGGGAATAGGATATACCTTTGATATGTATTATAAAATGTTAAATTATAGTGCGGTAGCACTTGTGACACTATGTATTGTCATTACCGTCATTATTGTGGATATTATATCAAATTATATACGGAAGGTGATTCTATAATGGAAGAAACCTATATTAAAAGAAAGAAAGACGGCCGTATTCGTACAAAATCGGGTAACAAAGGTGATCAAGTTCTAAGATGGACGTTAATGATTCTAACAGTTATGACAGTTATTTCTTTTCTATTTTTTAACTATGCAGGGCTGGAATTAGGTTCAGCGATTTCGGAAACAGCTTATAACTTAAAAGTGATGTTTCTTGAACCAAAATTAAGTCATTTTGATTTAAGAGAAGCCGTCTATCAAGTTGGGATTACACTTGGTTTAGCATTTCTAGCTACGATTATCGGAGGCATTATAGCCTTTTTCCTTTCTTTGATGGCCGCAACGAATTTAGCTCCTGCATGGGTATCGAGAATCGTTCGTATATTTGTTGCTGTTATTCGGGCTGTTCCAACGGTATTATGGGTGTTAATCTTTGCGATTTCCGCTGGGTTGGGAAGTGAAGCGGCGGTTCTTGGTATGTTATTTCATTCTATCGCTTATTTAGTTAAAGCATTTTCTGAGGCATTTGAAGAAGTCGATAAGGGAATCTTTGAGGCGCTGCAATCAACTGGTGCGAACTGGTGGCATATCGTAAGAAGCGGTGTTATACCGTCTACTTTTACCTATTTGTTATCATGGATTTTCTTGCGATTTGAGATTAATTTTGGTGTAGCAGTAGCAATGGGGGCAGCAGCTGGAGCAGGCGGAATCGGATTTGAGCTTTTTATGGCATCTAGCTTCTACTTCGATCTGCAGGAGGTTGGCTTTATTACCTACGCAATTCTAATTATTGCCATTCTATTAGAAGTCTTTTCAACCCGATTGAAAAAACGTTACTTTCCAACAACTTCTGACTAGTTCATAAATGAAGGAGAATAAAGAGAACCATGAATCACTATAAACTTTTAACACCCGGTCCGTTGACAACGACAAGCAGTGTGAAAGAGGAAATGCTTTTAGACCGTTGTACTTGGGATAATGCTTATAAAGCTATTACACAAAAAATAAGAGCTAAGCTTCTTAAATTGGCAGGGGCTGACCAAGAAGAATATACTACTGTACTCATGCAGGGAAGTGGCACGTTTGCGGTTGAAGCTGTGATGAATACCACAATTTCGAATCAAGATAAGGTTTTAATTATAACGAACGGTGCCTATGGAGAAAGACTTGTAAAAATAGCAAAATATATTGGACTAGCATTTAGGGAATACAGCACCGCCTACAATGAATACCCGAATGAAGATGAAGTTAGAAAAATTTTACAAGAGGATCCAGGTATTACGCATATTGTCATGGTCCATTGTGAAACTACAACAGGCATATTAAATCCAATTGAGATGATTTCAAAACTATCAAAGGAATTTGAGAAAACGTTAATCATTGATGCCATGAGCAGTTTCGGTGGAATGGAGATTAATGTTCCTGAACTAGGGATTGATTATTTAATTAGCAGTGCCAATAAATGCATTCAAGGGGTTCCAGGTTTTGCTTTTGTCGTTGCTAGATTAGAGAAGCTAATAGCTTGTGAAGGTAATTCGCAAAGTTTGTCATTAGATTTATATGATCAATGGAAGGAAATGGACAAGGACGGGAAATGGCGTTTTACTTCTCCGACACATGTAGTGGCTGCGTTTTCTAAGGCCCTTGATGAATTAGATGAAGAAGGTGGCATTCCAGCAAGGTTTTCACGTTATCAGAATAATAATCGAATGTTAAGAGATCGACTTGAAAAAATAGGATTTCAAGCTTATTTATCAGAAGAAAAACAATCTCCTATTATTACAACCCTTCTTTTTCCGGATGATTGCTTTAATTTTGAACACTTTTATACATTTGTTAAGGAGAGAGGCTATGTACTTTATCCTGGTAAATTGACGAATGAAAATACATTTCGAATCGGAAATATTGGTGAGATTTACCAAGCTGATATTGAAGAATTATGCAATATTATAGAATCTTACATGGGAGTGATGAAAAAATGAACAAAGTAGAAGGAGTTATTTTTGATTGGGCTGGGACAACAGTCGATTTTGGTTGCTTTGMACCAGTAAACGTGTTTATTGATATTTTTAAAAATGCAGGTATTGAAGTAACCATGGAAGAAGCAAGAGAACCAATGGGGATGTTGAAAATTGACCATATTCGCGCGATGCTGTCCATGCCTAGAATCTCGACAAAATGGGAAGAAAAATACAAAAGACCATTTAATGAACAAGATGTAGAGTATCTATATACTGAATTTGTACCTGCACTCATGTCTTCCTTAATCGAGTATACAGATCCTATTCCAGAGGTTGTGGAGACTGTGCAAATATTAAGAAACCAAGGATTGAAAATCGGTTCAACAACAGGATATACACAAACTATGATGGATGTTGTTGTTCCTAATGCTTTGAAAAAAGGCTATAGTCCAGATTTTTATATTACACCGGATGGAACAAATTCTATTGGAAGACCGTATCCTTATATGATATATCGCAATATGGAAGCATTAGAATTATCAGCATCATGGAAGGTAGTAAAAGTAGGAGATACTACCTCAGATATTAAAGAGGCGGTTAATGCAGGCGTTTGGTCAGTGGGTGTCGTGATCGGCAGCTCTGAAATGGGATTAAGTTTAGATGAATTTAATGCTCTATGTAAAGAAGAACAAGAGAAAGTGATCTCTAAAACAGAAAAATCCTTTTTACAAAATGGAGCAGATTTTACAATCAAATCGATGAGCGAATTGCCACCATTAATTGAGAGAATCCATCACCTTATTTCAGATGGAAAAAGACCTAATGCTAAATAAGCTAAACTAAAAGATTGACGGGGTTGGTAACTTTAGTCAGCTACGGACATAATAGTTAAGTCAGTTAACGCTAAAGGTTTAGAAAAGATTAAATCAACCACGTCAAGACCTTGTCTGACTGGAATCAAAGATGCCGATGGATGAATACTATATAGCTGATACATAGTTATATAATTAAAGACAATAGGTGATAGCCTGTTAGGAAAATGAATATTCTGTATCGGAAAACTAAGAGCAAACCTTTAATACAGGTTTTGCTCTTGTTTTATTCCGGATATTTTTGACAACCGGAACACCCCTAGATTCTAGAATTTCCATTACTATCATCATTTGAGAATGATACATGGAAATGGCTTGTTGCACTAACGAGGGCGTCTCTTTCTTAATCAACTAACGGGTGCTTTAGTTGAWTAAGCAACCCAAAGAGAAATCAYCTTTCTAAAAAMARCTGAGCCCAATTCATATGCGAATTTGGGCTCAGTTGTWTTTTTAATTTCTACTAGATAACTGAACAAATAATATAATTTTGAAAAAGTAACAAAAAAAGTACAGAGAGAGGCCTCTTTGAAATTTTAAATAACAAAAAAATTTTACTTCTGCTTAGTTTCATTGCTACTACGATCTTTTCTTTTATTCCCGGAATTGGGATTCGGATTGATGGAACTTATCGTTTTTTTGGTTTTCCAGCTCAGTGGTTAGGATATTACAGAGGTGGACAGTTCAGCTTTGAACTATTAGGCCTGGGGCAGGTTAGTTGAACAAGGCCCCCCCCATTTAATTGTATAAGCTTAAGAAAAAGGTGATTTTGGTTGGAAAGCGATTCGAAGTAAGGCAGATATTGCTTGGTGAGGAAATTGATGAACAGGAGTTTGTTGGAATAATCAATAGCATTTATAAGCAAGACTGTTATATCTATGCGATTATTCCTGAATATGAAGAGGAGTTATTTAACTTACTTTCGTTTTAAAATAAGAGCATTTCTTTGTAATGAGAAATTCTTTTTATTTTTGTCAATATTAAAAGAATATAATAATAACAATAATAATATAATTAAAAACGATATAAGTTTATTCCAAAACAATAAATTATGTGTTAAAGTCATTTTATTATCAAATCAGTGAGGTGCTTTAAATGAATGTTAAACAAGGTTCAACCACTTTCTTAAAGGTAATTATTTTTCTGATTGGGATTGCGATGCTTGCTTTATGTATCTGGTTGCCTGAGATAGCCATTAAAGATGCAAAGGTACATCCAGATACGGCTTATTTCCTAATCCCCTTTTTAGTATGTGCATATGGATTCTGTATTACGTTTTCTGTTGCGTTGTATCAAGCATTTAAAATACTAACCTATATCGAAAAAAACAATGCTTTCTCTGAATTATCCCTTAAATCTTTGAAGGTTATAAAAAAATGTGCTTTTACAGTCATTTTCCTCATTCTGTTAGGAATAGTAAGCTTGAAGGTGCTTGCTAAAATCACAGGAGACGACCCAGCAGGTCCTATATCACTAAGTCTAATGGGTATTTTAGCAACAAGTATCATCGCAGCCATTGTGGATGCACTTCAAAAGCCATTAAAAAATGTCCCAGATATTAAGTCAAAAAATGATTAACGGTTTGAGAAAATTTAATTAACGAGGTGATTTTTATGAAACAAGTTACGACACTCTTTTTAAAGCTAGCTGTTATTTTTATAGGAATCCCAGTTCTTGCATTGTGCATATTTTTAGTGCCCAATATGGCGAATTTCGCAGCAAAATTGTATCCAAATATTGCCCCAATGAAATATCTCGTTTTCATCGTGATGTATGGAGCGGCTGTGCCTTTTTACTTTGCTCTCTATCAGGCGTTCAATCTTTTACGGTACATTGACGAGAACACAGCGTTCTCGGAATTATCTGTAAAGGCGTTAAAGAACATAAAGTGCTGTGCGATTACAATCAGTGGTTTGTATGTATTAGGTTTGCCACTCTTTCGTTTTATAGCGAAGAATGTTGACCCTCCTATTGTATTAATGGGACTCATCATCATTTTTGCATCGTTGGTTATCGCCGTTTTTGCTGCTATCCTCCAACGGCTTCTACAAGAAGCGATTAACATAAAATCAGAAAATGATTTTACGGTCTGAGGTGGAGGATATGGCAATTATTATTAATATTGATGTGATGTTAGCAAAACGAAAAATGAGCGTAACGGAGCTTTCTGAGAGGGTTGGAATTACTATGGCGAATATTTCCATTCTGAAAAATGGGAAAGCAAAAGCAGTTCGTTTTTCAACATTAGAAGCGATATGTAAGACTTTGGATTGTCAGCCGGGTGATATTTTGGAGTACAAAAGCGATGAGGACACTCAATAAAAACAGACAACAAATTTATTTAACTAACGGGAGTCGATAGAGAATTTAAGGATAGCCATTAAGCTATCCCTTCTTTGCGTTTATTGATGTTATTTACTCAGAGAATTCCATTGATATTAGTGACAAAAAACATGATGTGATTTGCAATGTTTGCACCTCAAAAGGGAACCCGTTAGGTTGCTTTTGTAGCCCTTTTTTTATTGAACTAATAGGGCAGTTTAGCTGAAGAATATTAATATTTCAATGGGCATATTACCTGCAAAATAAGTTGAGTACCTGATCTACAGTTTTTTTCACTTTATTGGCCTGTTCGGCTGTCGTTTTAAGGAGGGTAGCTTGAGCTGTAGCTTGTTCAAAAACACGACGTTTAAAATCAGTACGGCCGATATTGATTCCACGTGTTTCAATTAAAAAGCATGCGCTTAAATAGGGGAATGTCCTTATATTTTAATTTGAAAAGCAAAAAGAACATTTTCTATAATGTTCTTTTTGCTAATTTTAATTAAACTTTTATGGCAATCTCCTGAACGATGAAAATACAGAACTCATCTGCCTTAACGTATTGACTCCACTTGATATTTTCTGTGCGGTTGTCATCATTTGATTTATATTACCCCACATACTAGGTCTCTGTGAGTAATAATCTTCTTGGGGTGGTCCGAAATTTTGACCTGGTGTAAAACCTCGAGGTCCCTGAAAAGTTTGTCCAGGGTAAGGTTGGAACTGTCTTGGATCCTGATATACAGGTTGGAACTGGCTCGGCTCCTGATATACAGGTTGGAACTGTCTTGGATCCTGAAATATAGGTTGGAACTGACTTGGATCCTGATATACAGGTTGGAACTGTCTTTGTTCCCAATAATTTGGTCTAGAGAATGATTGGTATGGCCATGGATTCGGATTTTGAGGATAAAATGGCATATTCTTCACCTCCCTTCTTTTATAGCTCTCAAGTCTATCCCGTAGCTTGACTGATAAAGAAGTGCCTTCTTCCTGCAGAAATTTAAATGCATTTTCTAGACAGTCTAAGAATAACTACTTTCTTCCAATCTCAAAAATGAATTCTTAGAAAATGCCATGAATAACCGTGAACTGCATTCATTATGATGAAAATGACAAAACAGCAATTATTGAAAAGAAAACCCTGCTTCAATGTGTACGTAACTCTTTATCATATGAAAAAATCAAATCCTTGACTGGACAAACTTATAGGTAAATGAAAATTACCCTTTAATTAGATCTCTGCATTCACGAGKGGGAATTCTAGCTTCAAGCTAAGAATAAGTGAGGAAATGAAGAATGATGAGATATCGTAATCGAAACCGTAAAGGATGATACATACAAGGGCTGCCAGTAATAATTCCTCTTCTTCACGAACTCAGAAAATGTCTGAAAGACTTCTTCTCTTTGTTCAATTGTATATTCTTCAATTCCAAAGTACTTTTCAGCCAGACCAATTTTGCCGTGTAGAATCAATGCCAACAGGTAACAATGTCGGCAGAAGGCCTAAATCAATCCACGACTTTGGTGCTGGGCCCTCTAAATAATACATAGGAAACGAACTGTACGTTAAAATCCACTAGATGCTAGACCATCGGCTTCTTCGTATCAATCGGATTAGGGTAGATATAACTGCTGACGGCGAGAACTGCGAGAGGCCAGTCTGCTACTTTCGAGTAAAATCGTTTTTCATAAATAAGCTGACATGGAGATATTTTTTTGAATAATAATCACTATAACTCCGATTGATACGTACCCAAGATGCACAGATACCAAATGGGGAAAAGGTGCCACCCACAAGAGATGACAGATTTGTTAAACCGAAATTCTTCAGTTTAGCGTTTCTAACC
>NZ_JBFUKT010000061.1:0-17262 GCF_056400705.1 Paenisporosarcina sp. P5_A11 | reverse complement strand
GATTAGTGTTATGCTGTGGCCGATTGTAAAAGCAGTAACAATTTTCAACGCATCCTTGAAGCGAGATGCGATTAATACTAAGGATAACAAAAACAGCAAATGATCGTACCCGGTCAAAATGTGTTCGATTCCAAGTACAAAGTATTTCCATAGGACGGATCCAATTTCAGACTGAACAACGGTGATCTGAACATCTTTTTTTTGGGTATCAAGAATATCCTGATAGAAATATTCTCCTGAATGGACCACAAGTACATTCGTATGAAGAGGCGCATCTTCAAACATCAGATTGTAATGAAGATTAAATTGTTCGATCGCTTCATCGGCGGTTAACCTTAGTTTAAACATTACGCCGATCGTGGAACCCTTTTCTGCCACGTCCATCGAAAGCATTTCCATCGTTAAGGGCTTTGAATCCATATCTATACGAAGATCTTTCTGTAATACCGATTCGATTCTTTCTTTCTGCGAGGACAGTTCCTCGTTCTCCAGATATTTATCCTTGTTGGTATCAAATTGTTCCAGCATGTCTATTTGATCAATAAAAAGTTCATAGTCAATCAGTTTCCCTTTAATGTTTAACTTCGAGTATCCCATACTTTTGACGGTATGGGCAAATGAAGTTGTAGCAGTCCCAAAAAATATTAAGGTGACTATGAACAAGGACAGGAATGCACGTAGTTTCAAAGCGAGACCTCTTTTCATCAAAGTTTARGCGAATCGTAATTGTTTCAATGATTATTGAGCGTCCCGCAGCAAATATTTTGCAGCTTCACTTGAAATGTGTTTCCCACTTTGAGCCCTCACTTCACTCACAAAGCTGTTCAGATTGTTGTCTGTCAATTTTCACAGCAAACTCGTGGTAATCCCGGCATTATCAATCCCATTGGCAAAGCGTGTCACCTTGGTAAGCATGCGAATCTATCGCCACGGCATCGCTCTTGTCAACGCCTGACCATACCGCAGTCAACGCGATGTCGTGAACGCATTGACGGTTACGGTAATATCTGTTGTCAAGGCTACATTGTTCGGATTGGACACACCTTCCGGCAAGGTTACGGTTCCTGTTACCGTGAACGTTTGCGCAGTTTTGGCGGACGGATCATAGCTTGCGCGGTTGATATCCCAGGTCACTTTCGCATTCACGCTTCCCGCATCGGTAACCAGTTCGATCGTAGCAGGCAACTCAAGAGCCGCGGCCGTCTTCGCTGTTCCGTTGGCCAATTCGGTGATTGCTGCAGGTGGTTGGATGTTCAAGAGCGTGTTACCTTGATCAACGAATTTTACTCGATAAGTCGCTTTCGCTTTTAACGTTGTTCCTCCCGCTGTTCCGTTCACGGTAAATGTGCCCGCCTTCGCAACCATGCTGCTGTGATTTCCTCCCATACAACATTCACTGCCCCTGTTGTTCCGTCATTGTATATGGCCTCAACCTTTGCAGGAAGTGCGGGTATTTCGCCTATGTTCGTATCCTCGGCAACCGGTTTGAAGTCTACGATGTCTTCGGTATTACAGTTTCTGTTTCAAGGACGCTACTCCGCAGCCGGAAGCACCGGCGCTAAAATTTTCATTTCCGACAAACCGACATTTGGTCCGCTTCCACCGGATACCTGGAATTTGACCCATGTCACCGTCTTGTCAGGGAAAGTTACAGAATAAGCGCTCCCGTCATTCGGGATTCCTGAAACCGTCACAGTGCTTCCGTCGCTAAAGGTAAGCGTTCCGCCGGGCGCCCAGTCAGCTAAAATGGGCCGATCATAGAAGGTAATCTTGCTGATCGTTTGATTCGTCGTCCAATTCACCTGGATCCATGGATTCTGTTCTCCCTTGGACGCCCATTCGCCCGATTGCCCTATGATGCCATCGAACACTTTGTCGGGAGAACGAGCGGCATCGTAATACGATGAAGCGGTAACTGCGGCGGTCCATGCTGGAATCTTATTAACAGTTACTCTAATGCTTGTTGTTAAAGGCACGTTATTGGGATTTGCCACCCCAGTTGGCAAAGTTACAGTTCCATTTACAGTGAAGGTCTGCACCGTCGTGGCAGTGGCATCATAGTTTGAAGCATCTACATTCCATGTCACATTGGCATTATCCACCTTGCCTGCATCGGTATCCAAGGATACTTTCTTTGGCAATCCAAGGGCGTCCGCTGTCTTCGCCGTTCCGATTGCCACCTCTGTTATGTCAGCAGGTACTGTGATGCTGTTCAATTTTTTTTCTTGAATCTCTATCAATTCAAACCAGCGAAAAACCCAAAAAGCTGCATTTACATTCAGCCTTATTTTATGTGAGCCTTCACTCAGTCTGACCGTTTCGGATTTAATGACATAGTTGGTCGGACCCCCGGTTGAGATTGAGGTTCTCGTTTGAGGTACTCCATCTACCAGGAATTCAACCTCTCCCGTATACCCCGCGTTTGTTGCCACCTTGTAATTTAATTGATAGAATCCCGATTTTGCCACATCTACGTTATATTCCATCCAGTCGCCTATTTCCATAGCACCCACTCGCCATGCGGGCCCGCCATCATTAATCCGTTGATTTCTAAGTACAGCACCCTGTTTCGAATTGTAGTTTGCACTTTCTATCCTTCCTGGCACCAATGCTGAACCAGGCAATACATCTAAAATATTTACATTAAAGCTGGCTGTCTTTCCACCTAGAGTCACAGCCAGTTGCACTTTTCCTGTACGAAAGGACTTAAAGCCGGTAATATTATCAACCGTTACGTTTTCCACTTTTGTTGTTCCATCGCTGTAAGTGCCATTCACAACCAGCCCGTCTATATTAAGCCCATCTCCCTGCAGGTAATTCAACTTTGTTGGCAGTTTAGTTATTTCGATGCTTTGCAACTTAACGTTAGAAGTCTCGTTGGCAATTGCCATGATCTGATCTGTAGACAATGCTTGATTGTAAACCCTTACTGTATCAATACGTCCATTGAAGCTTTGTTGGCCTCTACTGTCTGCACCGATATACGTTCCCGTTGTTGGCGTAGAAGGAGCTGTTGTATTATTGGTTACCGGTGTGCTCTTGCCATTGATATAAAGCTCCCAGGTGCCGCTTCTGCTTGCCGCCGTGATATTGGTCCATTGGCCCGCCGTCAAAGCAGTCTGCGATCCAAGGATCGTCTGCCCGTTGATCGCAATGGACACCTTATCGCCTTGGTCATGATCCAGCACGATGGAATATCCATTGGTAAGGCCATCTCCATTGGACAATATTTGTTGAGATTCTGAGGTTGCACCATTCCACTTCACCCAGGCTGTTAGCGTTAGATTGTTCTTTTTATTGGATACAAGATCTGTACTTGCATAATTACCGTCTGCACCGTTCAGGCTGAGTGAAGCGGAACCTTCCATTTTATCCGTCTTATCATAGGCAGCACTTCCATGCAAAGTTGCATTAAACCCATTCTTGATACTGTCGTTGCCATTGCCGTTAAATCCCCACATTCTTTTGGGATCTTTACTATCCATGATTTGGAATTTATCTATGTTCACACCCGCTGCGTTGCTATCGCTTTTTATGACAATCTTGTTATTTGGACMCGGATTCAGCTCAACAGGTACCACCAATTCGTTATACGAACTCATGCTTCCGGTAGTCGGAAAGCTGAGCGTCCGTACTTTGGCTCCATTTACATATATACCCTTGGTAACATTGGCAGCATCGGTAGCATACCTGATTTTCAATATTTTGTTGCCGCCAGAAGCTCCGTCAACCTTGAGCGACTCGATATATGCTTTTCCATCGTTCATTTTCACGTACTTGCCGCCGGACGGAGTTATGTCGTCGCCAGCGGTTGCATATGCGAATACACTATCCTCGGCTTCATACATGCCGGTTGTATTCGGGTGCAGACTCATAGTACTTTCCCATATGGTTTTTTGTGTATTTATATCCCTTCCCTTTATATGCAACTTGTCTTTATATACATCAACAATCATAGCTTGATTATTTAAAACGGCACCGTCTCTTACTGCAGTGAATCCATTGGTGTACATGTTGCCTTCTATCTTAGTATCGTCGTGAAGATGTCCTGTTGTTAAAATAACCTGTGGATATTTTTCAAGGATATTTTTGAACTTCTGTTCCTGTACCAAATTTTCATTATAATTATCCGAAGAATATGACTTGGATACAGTCTGGTGAATAGGATTATGCGTGAACACAAAAATCGGCTTGTCCGGAACAGCATTTTCAGCAAGCTTGCTTTCAAACCAGGCTAACTGTTCGTCGGACATATACGCGTAATTGGTCGGTTTCTTATCAAACGCTAAAAATATGAAGTCATAGTCTTGTATTTCCCGGTGGTAATACACCTTCTCTTCTGGTATTCCTGCCTTTTGTATAAATCTGTTCTTCGCTACATTAAAATCCGGCTGCCAATCGTATTCATGATTTCCCATTGCATAATATACCGGCGGATGATCTTTTACAGAATCGATAGCATTTCTTATGGCGTCATATTCACCGCTATCCCCGAGATTGGTTATATCCCCGGCTAAAACTATTGCACTTGCATTATTATTTTTAGCATCCGTTACAGCTTTAGCCGTTTTACCCGTATCGCTATGCGTGTCCGACATTGACATGAAGCTGAAGATAGGATCTTCCGTAGTGTTTTCTGCCCCTGCTGCAGGGCTTTCTGCCGCAGTACTTCCTACTACACCCATCAGGGCTACATTCACAAGCATGAGTGATAGAAATGACTTTTTTAGCCTTTTAAGAAATAGCATAATTAAACCTCCTGTTATTCTTTGTAATACTCAATATGAAATGGCCGTTTGTCGTCTTGCTTAGCCCGTTAAGGGGTCCTTTAGAGGGGTTGAAAATCAGGATTTTATATTACTTGAATTGGTAGTTTAACTTAGGAACTTTAAGCATTAATTGAAATTTTGTAAGGATAAAGTAACTAAATGTTACGCCTTGGTTAGCAGCTATAATTCGACACTGTAAATCCGGGCTTTAACGGTTCCACCGATACAAAATCAATGGCATTGGTACCAAAGCTTAATAAGATATCCGCCACATATACCGCGGAATTTGCGCTATCAGAAACATTATCAAAGCCGAAATTGGTGCTGAATGAAGATTTTGTCTGAACCGAGGACGGACCCGTAAGGTTTTGATTAAAAAYACGCTATATGAACAWTGATTTATCAAWACGACGTAGTTTATTTTTGAAAAAAGATTGATCAAATCMWTTAATCCTCTCATGTTTCAGACCACATTTTCAGAATAAAGTTCGATCAAAAAAYATTGATAAATCTTGATTTATCAATRTTCTTATAAAATATGTACTGTATTYTAATCAATCTTTTTACAAACSGCCGAACATTATTTTAMSCCCCCSTTAGAATCAAATTTGCTTTTCTGCTTAATGRTAAGWGATAAATATTAATAGAGTGTAAATCCAATGTAARCATTTTATAATATCGATATATTGACATTATGTTATAACGAATATTCCTCTCTGATTCCACTGCGAATTAGCTGCGTAATAGTCTCCGAATACTGCTGACGTATATTTAGTATCGTTCGAATCTTTCCGCAGCTCCCAGGCGTTTATACTGCGCTCAGACTGATGCAGCAGCACGACAAAAAGAGCAGTAAGAAGCGGCTAGGCTATACGTTCACCTGATCCGCTTCTACGACTCTCATTCTATTCTTATTCACTGCGTATCAACTCGAGCAGTAGCCGCTTCGCTTACAACTTAAAGTCTCGAAGGCTATCGACTATCTCATCGCTTCTGATACCGATATACCGCTACCTCGTTAGCTGAACTGGTTATTTGTATATGATTAGTTCAATTTAATATGTTCTCTTATTTTTTGAATAACTGTTTTATAAAATCAAATTTGGTGAAGTACGAATTTACTTTTTCCTACATTCTCATCAATTAAACTTTTATTTCCATCTATATTTTTTTTCAAAACCCTTTAATTTAATTGTTTCTCTTTCCCCTTACCAAAGTTCAAAAAAATAGTTCAATTCAACTTTCACAATCCCTGAAACTTCTTCCTCTTGAAGAATAAAGTCATTGTTTATCGTGACCCTTTGACAGGGTTGGCGAATCGTCATTTATTAAATGACCGCCCCACTCAAGCACTTAATTTGGCAAATGAAAATAAGCATCATGTTTATCGATTTGGACCGTTTTAAGTACATAAATGACACGTTAGGACATACCTTAGGTGATCATTTATTGATTGAGGTTGCCCAGCGAATTCAAGGCTGCGTGGTTAAAGAGGATACAGTGATACTACGTTCATCATGTCTAGGTGGAGTTCGAAACTCAGATAGTATGCATAATATAAAAGAGGAAATCGTAGATTGGTTGAAGAATACATTACTGAATACTTGATAGTATTGCTAGTTAATTAATTTACTCTTGGAGGAAGTCATGACACTTAAAAAATATTGGTTGCCAGTGCTCATTCTATTCATGAGCGTTCTCTACATTTTCATCATTCCTAAAGATCCATTTGCTGTTAAGCTCTTGTTTAAATTAATTCCAATGTGGCTGATTATTTACTATGCCTATTTACAAGCGCCTGCTAAGAAATTGCTTACACATTGGCTTCTGTTAATCGGTCTATTTTTTTGCATGCTCGGAGACGGCTTACTCGCCGTCTGGTTTGTCGTTGGTTTATCCGCTTTTCTGATTGGACACCTGTTTTATTTTGCGGGATTTTTGTGTAGATGGAACTTTTCAAAAATCCATTTTTCAACCATCGTACCGATTGCGATATACGGTTACTTATTCGGTAAAGAAATCATCACTGCTCTAACTCTTGATGGCAACGATACATTAGTATTACCCGTCGTGTTTTATATCATCGTCATTTCTTTGATGGCATGGTCTGCAATCATGACAGGCAACAAATGGGCGATTGTTGGAAGTATTTTGTTTGTCATTTCCGATTCCATTTTGTCCTGGAATATGTTTGTTTCCGATATTCCGTATTCAGGAATCCTTATTATGACGACTTATTACACCGCACAATTTTTGATTGCTAAGAGCATACGTTCCATTGTATCTGAAACTAAACGTATTTAGGAATCTTATACCTAATTTCAACCTCAACAAAAGTTTAAAATTGTTATATACTTTACCGCTCTTGTTTCCTGCGGGTTTGGCACCCAATGTTCCCGACTGGGGGAGAAACCTTAGTTCTTAAAGCTCGAACCAGCGACCTCCATCCTGTCAATTTAATACTCCAGAAACAAACTAGTTAAACTGAGTTCAATGAGTTCAAACAAGTATGTAAGCATCATCTCTTCGGAAGTGATGTTTTTTTGTTTAACAAAAATATGGTTCCAAAACAAAAAGCATACTCAGATGAGCATGCTAATGGTATTCCTTCCTTACTTTGTTTTTTTAATTAGCTTTATTTTGTGTTTCTTTCTTTTGATGTTGAGTGATTGATTGTTGCTTCCGATTGCTAATTTCATCATAGACATAGTCGAATTTCACCAATCCATTGATTTCATTATGACCGATAGGAATCGATTTGACCAAATCACGTTCATCATAAATGAACTGRGCTCCTGTTCCATTAGGTGCGCTATATATTTTGACGTTCCTACTTCTTCGTATTGGAATCGGTAGGCTTTAMCCCCTTACTAAATGGAAAGGGGGGTTCGTAAAATGATGCAACAACTTAATCTAATGTATCTAATTTCCCTTTTATATACTTTGCCCGTGCTTCAATAAAATCCATTATATACTCCGGTTCTTTATCAAATAAATGGATATCGTCTTTTTTATAAGGATCTTTTTGAATATAAGGCCTGATCAAATCATGCAGACCTTGTATTTTCTGTTTCAAATAGTCTACATTAAATTGGTTGTTTAGAATAACTTCTAGCAATTTTTTGTATTGATGCCGAAATGTTTTCACGTCGAGAATCCTTGCGGTTAGCGTATTAAATCCTTCGATTCGTAAATAGTCTTCCTCCATCACTTCCCCGTTTACATCTCTTCCCCATGTTGCATCGTAATCCCATGGGATGACTTCGAATAGCCTCGTTTCGCTATTCTGGTATAGTGCGTAATTATGAACAAAACCATCGAAATTTTGGGTGCATACAACGCCAGCCAACCAGCGGAGATACTGATCAACATTGAGGTATTTCACAATTTCATTTTCAAATTCAGCTCTTGAAATGGTATTAATTTTAATAATCATTTCTTGTAAATGAATTTCATCTTGTTCTGTCCCATATTTTTGTTCATAGCCAAACTTAAGTGATTTTTTTACTTCTTTATCAAGATCACTCATTAACGAAAAGTTAGCATCGCCGTCAACCGCATAGAATATCGGTCCTTTCGGTAGTTGTCGATTCGCAAGGAAATACTCATCCACTGATTCTAATTCCAAATAAAGCCCCTCATTTTTTCCATTCAATTTCATATATACAAATCGAGACTTTGGCGATAAGCACCCTATTTCATTGAAAAAATCGAGCGATAATTTATTTCTTAATAGAGAAGGATCTTTAAATTCTGCGTTGATATGAATTTCTTTGGCATTTCTATACGTACTTGGTTTATAAAACGAAATGTGATACGACTTCTTTCGAAAATCCCGGATATGGGAGCCACGATACGCAATATCGATATCTAATTTCTTTTTGTTTATCGTGAGCTTCGCGGAAACAGGATCATCTATCCAAATATCTTTCCGAAGTTCACTTAAATCGATAGGATGAATAAAAAGCTGATATTCAGGTATTTTCATGCCATTATCCACGCGAATTCTTCCTTTCATTTTTATAATATTCGTATGAAACAAAAATGAAAGATGCCACGAAAAGATACGAAATTATATTTTATTTTTAAATAGTATGCGTTTGTCTCTACCATTTTTAGTACAATTTCGTATCTTACTATATGAGAAAGAGGAAAAAACTGTGCAACAGCACGAGTTTGATTTTTTTTAAAAAAGAGATATTGATCTACCTTCTTCCTCTAATAAAGTTGAAAGGAGGTGGGAATATGTCATGTTTTACTTTTGACGGTATACAAAATGCAGTCGAACTGTCTAACAGCAGAGGATTATGGTTCTTCTTGTTCCAGGATCCTTTTTGTAACAAACGATGCACGAGCAGGAGACGCCGGACTTCGCGGAACCAACGGCGTACGAGCAGAAATCGTTGCACTTCGAGAAACCAACGTCGCACAAACAGAAATCTGTTCACTTCGCGTAACCGACGACGTACGAGCAGAAATCTGTTCACTTCGCGTAACCGACGCCGCACGAGCAGAAATCGCTGCACTTCACGGAACCGAAATCGCTGCACTTCGCGTAAACGACGATGCTCTAGAAAGAACTTTTGGAATGACTTGTTATTTTAAAAAAACTTCGGGGCGATTTTTCGCTATCTGAAGATTATCTCACTTTATGTTCTTTAAAGAACTATGGAGTGTTTCAAAATTATAAAGTTAACTAGTTCTTACTAGTTAACTTTTTTTAAAACACCATGAATTTGCCACTTTTCAACTCCCTTCATAGGGTCCAGTATAGGCTATGTAGAATTAATGAGGTGGCTTAGACTAAGACCCATGTTTGGGATCTTTGCATTGAACGATTTTGGATTGTTTCGCAAATCGCCACTTAAACAACCACTCTCCAATTGATTACGTTCTATATAATTTGGCTCTACATGCACATGTACTTCAAAGGCATCGTATTCCTACATAAATACGTCTTCTACTGCCATCGAAATATATATCGCGTGCAGCCCCATTGCTCTTTCCTGCTCGTTCTTTCGTTAAGAAAAGATCAGGAACTTACGGAATGTGGGCAAAGCCTTACAGTCGTAGTTATCGAGATTTATGCTACTTCAAAGTGATTGTTTCTTTGATAGGAGTTATCGTGCAGCCGCCATTCAAAGCTTTTATGTATTATTTCGTAAGTTGTTTTTCGTCCGTGAATTTGGCAACGTCTTTTAATTCAAAGCCGTAGTCATCAATTTAATCAAGATATTTTGAGTTTAGAAGATTCATCACCCGATCGTTTTTCTACTTGATCAATGGTGCCAAATCCACATCGCCAGCTGACATGTGCTATCCCGCAAATTGATTGTTTTTCGCTAAATGAATGATTTCTTCGGCACTTGACAGAGTCTTGAAGGAACGCAGGCCATATGTCTATGTTTTTATTTTTTTGTGAATAAACTATAAACAGAAGAGGTGAAAAATGTAACTAGAGTTTGGGGAAACAATAAAATTAGTTCGGATGGGAACAATCAATTAGAATTTCGCATTTCTTTAAACAACGATAATGACTCAAAAAATGACATTTTCATGGATGTAGATAATGACACTGACTTAAGAAATTAAGAAAGATTAGAAAAACAAGCTGACTTGTCAAATGTAAAAACATTCAATCAACATAATAAACGTCAACAAAAACGTAGGAGAGTATAGTTTTTATTTCTTCTCTAAATATTAAGAATCCGTTGGACTTTCTATAAAAATATGGCGATAATGCATCAACAACAATTGTAACGGGTTCTCTTTTCGTAGGGGAAACTTATATATCAAGGTAAAATTACACTAAAATCATATTAGTTTAAACCTGATTACGTCTCGTAAAAAGGGCTCTTACTATTATGAAACAGAAACGTGATAAGAACGCCTAAAGAAATTTAGATAAAGATTTGCTTAGGTAGTAAAAGAAAACAAATAAAAGAGCATGAAAATCCAAGCTCTTTTATTTGCGATTACTTAATTACCTTATAAGGTCTAATAACCTCCACCACCATAGCCACAGCCGTGGCCACAGCCACCACCATAGTTACCACCACCACCGACGTTTCCAACAAAGGAAGCTCCGATAATTATTAGTAGGATAAATAATACAACAATTAACGCAAAGCTCGATCCAGTTCCACCAGTTATTTCAGACATCTTATTCCCTCCTTTCCTATCTTTTGCTAGAATATGAAAAGAATTAGATATTGATAGGGCTACAGGGTAAAACGAATTTTTCTTAATAAATGTTAATTTATTTTATAGGTATCAGTAGAAACTTATCCTATTCTTGCTATATAGATGAATTGGAGTCTCTTGGGTTGGATATTTAATCTTGATGACTTATATTCAAAACGAAAAAAGTCTACGAATCTTTCGAGTAAAGCACGAGTTCTTTCTCCATCTTTCTTTACAGGTAGTTCCAATCTACTTTGAGCATGACGAACAGAAGTGAGTTCTTTTGTGAATTCTTTAACCTGGGAGTACCTATTGGTGCAGTAATTCATCTTTTTGATGTATCTTTTCATACGTTTCACGTATACCATCTGCCATCCTCTCACCTCATTCTAAGGAAAACAAAAAAGAACGCCCGAKTGGACGTTCTGAATTTTATCATATTTATTTGAACTTSAATTCAACWGAAWCYAGYTCTTTACCACTACTTACATATGTTTCYCCATTATYYAAWWCAATTTCGATTGGTRAATCTTTTTCWTTWATTGCTYTTAAATGAACGACWACATCCCAATATCCTGAGCTATGGTYTGYAAYAGGTACAGAAACTTGATCACCATTATTAAATTTAAWAATCATCTTCACWACTTTTTCCGCCCCCTATTATCTACTATTCTACGTAAGAGRATSAATTTTAKTTAGGTAAAAAAAACGCCAGCGTGGACGTTCTCGCTTTAATTTTATGTCAAACTTAAAATTACGAATAATCAAAAAAAGAAAAGAGGAAGACCTAGTCAGCAAAGCAAATATCATCCCATATAGCGATGATATAAAGTTTTAGCCTCAGCAATGTCTTTTGTTCCATGGATTAATACCCGTCCATCCTTGAAAATAACCAGGCGGTGATTACCAATTGAAAAAGACAGCAAGTATAGATTTTGTGAAATCTTCCCACCTTGTTCCGAGAGAATCTTAGCCAAACTTTCTAAATTCCTATCCATTGGTTTAGAAGGTCTGACTTGAACGGTATTTCTTCCACATAATACGGCTGTTTTTGTTTGGTTTGAAAAAGCTAAATACGGATACGTAGGATTTGAACCGCACGATAAACAACCTACATTCTTCATCTGTTCGACGTTAATGGCTGCAAAATGATTTTTCCATAAATCAAATGAAATAAGCTTTTTTCTTAATGCATGATAATCTTCAACCAATAGTTTTAATGCTTCCGTAGTTTGATAAGAAACGACCATTTGAACGGCAGGACTAATAATCCCGACTGTATCACAAGTAACCCCACCCATTGGCACAGTTTCAAGCAAACAATTTAAACAAGGAGTTTCTCCTGGAAGGACAGTATATGTAATCCCATAACTTCCAACACACGCACCATATATCCAGGGAATCTGATACTTCTGGGAAATGTCATTAATAATCATTCGGATATCAAAATTATCAGTTGCATCCATGATTAGATCCACATCTTTAACAAGCTGTTCCATTTCCTCTACCGAAACATCCATTACATGGGACTCAATATCTACCTTTGAATTTATGAGTGTTAAACGTTCTTTAGTCGCTACGGCTTTAGGGGTGCGTAGATTCGCATCCCTTTCCGTATAAAGCTGTTGACGTTGAAGATTACTCCACTCCACGTAGTCCCGATCCACAATAGTCAATTTCCCAATGCCTGCACGAACAAGCACTTCGGCACTCCCCGTACCTAGTGCTCCTGCACCGATCACTAACACATGTTTTTTTCTTAATTTCGTTTGTCCCTGTGACCCTATCGGAGCGAATAGTTCTTGTCGTGAATAACGGTCATTCAACTAAAGCTCATCCTTTCAGTAGGACTACTTGCTGTTGCGTATCGCTTTTTCGGAATACGACCTGCTTCAAATCCTAGTCTCCCCGCTTCAATCGCAAGCTTCATTGCCAATGCCATTTTTACCGGATCATTTGCTCCAGAAACAGCAGTATTAAGTAACACGCCATCAGCTCCTAGCTCCATTGCGATGGCTGCATCAGAAGGTGTACCGATTCCAGCATCAATGATTACGGGTAAATTTGTCTGTTCGATTATAAAACTAAGGTTTAATGGATTAATGATTCCTTGACCAGAACCAATAGGTGAAGCACCTGGCATAATAGCATGACATCCTACTTCTTCTAATCGTTTAGCTAATAGAACATCGTCTGAAGTATAGGGTAATACGATGAACCCCTCTTGTACCAGTTCTTCTGATGCCTTTAATGTTTCTATTGGATCAGGCAATAATGTTTTTTGACATCCAATCACTTCAACTTTAACCATGTCACAAAGTCCAGAAGCTTTTGCTAATTTAGCAATTCGAACCGCTTCAACTGCTGTCTTTGCACCTGCTGTATTTGGCAGTAAAATGTACTTTTGCAGGTCTAATTTTTCTAAAAAATTAGGTAAACTTGGTTCAAATATATTCATCCTGCGAACTGAAAACGTTAAGATCTCTGTTCCTGAAACATCTACTGCTTCTTTTTGAATATCAAAATCAGGATATTTTCCAGTCCCTAATAATAATCTTGACGTGAATTCATATAATCCAATCTTTAACATCGTCATCCGCCTCCTACAAAATGTACTAACTCAACTTTATCTCCATTACATAGTTTGGTTTCTTGGTGTGATCCTTTTTCCAATATCTTTGCATTCCATTCAACGATAACCACCTTTTGTTGTAATTCGAAGTGATGCAAAAGGTGAGCAATTGTTTCCACCGAATTTGGAACTTCTATTTTGTCCCCGTTAATCACTAATTCCATTTACTTCATCCCTTTCTTATGTTAATTGTTTAATCAAACGACCTACCCGGAAAGGTTTCAAATTAAGTGATGTTGGTTTTCCTTCAACCATGTCAGCGATTATCTCACCAGTTATTGGTGACAGTAATATCCCATTTCTAAAATGCCCTGTTGCAATAAATAGACCTTTATATACAGGATGTTCACCTAAGTAAGGTAATCCATCTCCGGTTTGTGGTCGAATACCAGCCCATGTGCGCTCCCATTCTGCTTCTATTATGGAAGGCATCAGTTTTTTTGCTTGTTCCAGCAATATGGATATTCCCTCTACAGTAACTTTATGGTTAAATGTTCTTGGCTTAACTGTTGCACCAACAATGATTCTTCCACCCTTCTTAGGGACAAGGTAGCAACTCGGTGAAAATACCGTAGTCGTTATCATTTGGCTTTGTGTGACAACAGAAAAACATTCACCTTTTACGGGATAAATATCTAGTTCTAACCCTGTTTTTGAAAGTAGCTTGTTACTCCATGCACCACCTGCCACGATGACATTTTCACTAGCAAAATACCCTTTATTAGTAACAACACCTATGACTTTCCCTTTAGACAACTGAAGGTCAAAAACTTCCACGAATTCTTTTATTACTACACCACATGCTGCTGCAGAATTTAAAAACCCTAAAGTTAACTGAGTGGCTTCGACTTGCCCATCATTTGCAAAATGTATTGCTCCTTTAATTGCATCAGTTAATGCTGGCTCTTTCCTTCTTACCTCTTCTCCTGTCAGCCAATCGGCTTGCTCTCCACTTTGCCGTTGTATAGCAATGAGTCGCTTATATTCCTGTTGTTGTTGTTCATTTATGGCAACCTTTAGCATTCCTTTATTTATAAGTTCAATATCTATTCCACTCGTCTCTCTTATTTCGCCAGCAAGTTTTGGAAACATCTCTCTGCTCTTTCTAGCTAATTGAAAAAGTGAACCTTCTGCATCCATTTCTGCTTGAACACCCAGCATTCCAGCAGCAGCTCCCGAGGATTTACTAGCAAGTTGATCTTTTTCTAGCAAAAGGATTTTCCCACCTCGTTTGGAAAGGTTATAAGCAATGGATCCCCCGATCACTCCACCACCCACTATAATTGCATCATATACATAGCTCATCAAAAACCACCTATTTCCATAAAAGTTTCAAGTCAAAATAAATGTTGATAATATTCCTTTACTGCCACTAAAGGATTTTCTGATTCTAGTACCCCTGACATCACAGCAATTCCCTGTGCACCTGCTTCGATAACTCCTTTTATATTTGTAGGTTTTATACCACCAATAGCTATAACTGGAATCGAAACATGATGAGTTATGAGTTCTAATTGATTTAAACCCTTTGACTCTAAACCTGGCTTTGAATGTGTTGGGAAAACATGTCCAAAAATAACATAATCGGCTCCAAGTTCTTGTGCAGTTTGGACCTCGTCAATTGAATGTACAGAACTCCCAACTCTCAAGCTTTTAAACTGTTTTTTTACAATGTCCGCAGGTAAAGAATGATAGGCTAGTTGGACTCCTCCAACCTTTGACGCCAAGGCAACATCTATTCGATCATTAATAATTATTTTAGTAAGGGGAACATTGTGGTCTAATAATAAATTCACCATTTCATGAATTTCTTTGGCCGGTTTAGTCTTTTCACGGATATGGATGGCATCGATATATGGATGAATCTGACCTGCAATTTGTGCTAAATGTGCTGGTTTCAGATTCCCAGTTGAAATGATGTGGAGCAGTCCTTTTTTCATACATAACCYCTCCTTTTAATCTTCTTGATAATTTCAACACAATAAAAAACCACTCCAGTGTTAGAAGTGGTTGGCTGTGATATCATCGAAAGAAAATTCAACAGTTCCACTTCCCTACGCCAGCTCTAACTAGATCAGGTTCAAAGGGTCTGGAATATCCATCTCAGTCTGTAAAAGACTCCCCTAGTGCTTTGATATTAAATTGTGTAATACAAACCATCAAACTCACTTACTATATGCAACTTACTTCATCTTTTTGGACTGACCATTTTTCTAACTTGTACGCCATTTCCCAAAATGAATATTCGTATTGACTACTRATGATAAAATGTTGTTTCATACGGTCACGGTCGGCTGCTGTTACCGTTTCAGCAATTTTGTCTAGCCTATTAATTTGTTCTTCGACTAACGTTCTAAACCATTCACCACCATATGTTGCAATCCATTCTTGATAGATTGGTTCTTTCGGCAAACACGATTGAAGTCTCTCTCCAATTTCATAGTAAAGCCAATAGCATGGTAATATGGCTGCGATAATATCCCCTAAATGTCCTTGATACGCTGCACGATACAAATGAGAAGTGTAAGCATACGCAGTTGGTGAAGGTTGGAAGTTTGCCTCTTGTTCTCCCGTTATTTCTAGACGGTGTGAAAAATTTTTATGTAAAGTTAATTCTGCCTCACAAGTTCCTTGTGCATGAGCTGCCAATCTACTTGTTGTTGCAAGATCATTGGACTTTGCTGCACCTAAAGCTTGAACCTTAGCAAAATGCGACAAGTAGTAAGAATCTTGCATGACATAATAGCGAAAACACTCTAAAGACAATGTTCCATCACCAATTCCGGTTACAAATGGGTGACGGAAACTAGCTTCCCAAATATGATTTGATTCCTCTCGTAAAAGCCTTGAAAATGTCATTAAAAAACCTCCCCAGTAATTATGCTCAACTCGAATCAATAGTTATCCCTGATTTTTGGGCATATAAAAAACCACTCTCTTAACAAACATAAGAAAGTGGTTGTATTGGAAAATAGGTTGAAACAACATACAGCTCCGCAACTCCACTTTCCTACGCTGGTATAAACCAGATCAGGTTCTAAGGGTCTTAAAGCTTAACTTTAATCTCAACCTTTATTAGTAAGTAAATGATTTCCCATTACATTTGAAGGTCCCCCTAGTGGAAGATATTACTATTCAGTTGTACACTAACAAGCTTAACATGAATAGGTTATTTATCAATCCTAAATAACTTTTAAGCCTTTATTCCCCTTACTTATTCCCTATACTTTATCGCTAGTCCTCTTAAGAAATTGCGGGCGTTTTGATCACCGCACTCTTTATAATTCTTGTGACCTTCTTTTCTTAGGAAAGCACTTAATTCCCCTTTTGTTATAAAGACTCCTGAAGTTTCTAGTATCTCAAGCATATCCTCACTCGTTAATGACAGTGCGATTTTCACTTTCTTCAGCAGGATATTATTAACTCGTTCATTTTTAGAATATGCCGGTCTTTCAGGTTGTCCTGGTTTGGGATCTTGTTTTCCTCTTTTAAAAATAATGAGACCATTTAAAAATGACTCCAACATGATATTATCACATTTTATATGCTCTTCATTTGCCTCGGCATCATCAAAGTTGTCATCTTCATCATAAAAATCGTCCTTTGATTTTGTAAGTACCTGCAGCACTTCTTCTTTTGTTAATTCAATGCCACCAAGTTTAAATATCTCTACCATAT
>NZ_JBFUKT010000060.1:0-17389 GCF_056400705.1 Paenisporosarcina sp. P5_A11 | reverse complement strand
GCGAAGAACTCCGACTAAATTGTGAGACGTACCGGCATCTAAATAAAGCAATTTATTTTGATATTTATAATGTTCACGGTTAATCACTTCGAACTCTTCTTGCATTTGCTCTTCCCGACGGAATGCTTGAATAATCGTCATTCCTTGGATAGATTCATTAATCATGGCATTCATATCACTTACTTTTGCCCGAACAATGTGATTATATTTGGATGCGTATTTTCGATATAGGAACATCCAAATAAATAAAACAGGTAAGACGAATAAAGCAATCGTCGCCATTTTCCAATCTAGGAAGAACAATGCCACATAAATCCCTGTGATATACATTGCACTTGATGCAAATTGAGATAACACAGTTACATACAATTCACGAATGGCTTCTGTGTCATTCGTAATACGTGCTACGACTTTACCTGCAGGTAAGTTATCAAAGTAGCGAATCGGTAAGGTTTGGATATGTTGATACACATCATTCCTCATTTTTTGAATAACTCGATTCGCTGCTTTTTGTAGTAATAAATATTCTCCATAACGGAACACTGCAGCTACGATTGTTAAAGCAAAAAATACAGCTAGTAATAACGCAATTGGTTCAAAGTCAATTGACCCAGCAGTCGTATCAGCAATATGATCGTCAATAATCTTCTTGGCAATTAATGGACCTGCTAAATCTGCAGCCACTGCAATGGTTAACAATGCAATTCCCATTATTAACAGTTTCTTATAATGTAAGGCGTAAAGCCATAGTCTCTTCCCTGTACTCATGATGGCACCTCCTCAATTTGCTGACGGTCGAACTGTTCTTTATACCAGCCCTCATTCGCAAGCAAATCTTCATGCGTACCTTCTTCAATCATTACTCCATCATCTAATACGATGATCCGGTCTGCATGTTGAATGGCAGATAGACGATGTGTTGTAATGATGGTTGTTTTGTCTTTTCGTTCGAGTTGAATATTTTCAATAATTCGTGCCTCCGTTTTTGCATCGACTGCTGACAACGAATCATCTAATAATAATATTTCTGGATTTTTAATGAGTGCTCGAGCAATCGAAATACGTTGCTTTTGTCCTCCAGATAAAGCCACACCCTTTTCACCAACAAGAGTCTCCAAACCTTGTGGTAACATTTCAAGATCTTTTTGGAAATGTGATAACCGAATTGCAGTTTCTATATCTGCGTCAGTTCCATTCGGATGACCAAAAAGGATATTCTCTTTAACTGTTCGTGAGAATAAGACATGATCTTGTGGGACATAACCAATCCAGTTACGCACCTGTTCCTTTGTTTGCTGTTCTATCGGAATGTTTGCAAATGTCAGGGACCCTTCACCTGCAGGATACTCACGTAATAACTGTTTAATTAGTGTGGTTTTCCCACTTCCAGTTTTACCGACTATTCCAAGCGTCTGCCCTTGTTCTAACTGTAAGTTAATATTACTTAAGTTCACTGTAGTGGATTGTGGATATTGGAACTTCACTTGGTCAAAGACAATTCTATCAGGTTTAAGAACCGTAATTGGGTTGGATGAATCTTTGACATCTTCGTCATAATCAAGTGTTTCTTGTACACGATCGAGAGATGCATTCCCTCGTTGCATCACGTTGATTAATTCACCAATCGCAAACATTGGCCAAATAATCATTCCGAGGTACACGTTAAATGCGACCAAGTCGCCAAGCGTCATTTGACCATCCGATACTAAGAAAGCACCATATCCAAGGCCAATCATGTAACTAACCCCTGTTAATATTTTGGTAATAGGGTTAAATAGGGCATCAATTTTTTCAACTTCCATGTTTTTCGCGTAGACATCTTCTGTCATTTCCTCGAATTGTTTCTCCGAAGCACGTTCTTGGACATATGCTCGAATAACTCGAACACCTGAGACTGCTTCTAAAACACTATCGTTCATATCGCCAAAAGCATCTTGGGCCTTCATATATCTCTCGTGAATTCGTTTTCCGAGAATTTGCATGATGATTGCCAAGATTGGCAAAGGTAAAAGTGCAACAAAAGTTAATTTCCAGCTAACTAAAATTCCCATAGTAACTAAAATGGTAAGCATATAGAGGGATGAGTCAACTAATGTTAAAATACCAAATCCTGCAGTAGTTGATACTGCTTTTAAATCGTTAGTGGCACGTGCCATCAAATCGCCTGTACGATTCTTTTCATAGAATGTCGGCGTCATACGTAAAAATTGTTTCATCAAGCGGCTTCGTAATTGTTTTTCAATGACATATGCGCCACCAAATAATTGGTACTGCCATACAAAATTACTTAAGTAGTTCACTACGGTTACAGCAATAAGTGAGAGTAAGAATACCATTAGTAATTTTGATGTTAATGTTTGTTGATAAATGGCATCAATGGATTCACCTAGTAACCATGGTGGTACAACCTCGAGTGCGTTTGTTACCATTAGCAACGAAATCGCAATTGTATATCGTTTCCAGTTTTCTGCGAAAAACCATTTCAATTTAAATAATACTGAGAACATGTAATTTCCTTCTTTCTTTTAAGGTTTGGCATTCACTAGCCGCCTTCTAGAGATTCCTTGATTAATATTTGTTTCTGTTTCTGCTGCTGATAGTTCATCTTCAGCACTCCTTTTCCTTTTTATTTGTTTCGTTCCGAAGCAARCTTGCACTTCCTGGTTTATATGAGACAGTTTTACACTGTGAAACCAAAATATGGGTAATAAAAGAACACAAAAAAGCACACGACCTGTTTCCAGATGCGTGTGCGCATGAAAAAAGGAAAGGTATCCATACCTATCCCTTGATTTAATTAAATCAACGAGAATTTATTGGCAGGTACGGACGAACTATATAATTTATTGCAATATCAATTGATTTAATCATGACACGTACCTCCTCTTCTCAAAGTTTATTTACTTACTAAGATTATCATGCCAATTTTTTAATTGTCAATACATTTAGAAAAAATATATTATTCTATTAATCACTTGTGTTTATCAAGTTAACGGGAGGGTATTTAGAAGATAACAAAACGTTCAAATAAGGGAACGAATAATCAAGGAACAAAAAAGTTTTCCCTATGTTCAGTTGAGATTGGGACACGCTAATTGATTGCTCATTGCCAATAACACGTTTGGTTGGCTATGAGCATCAGGAAGTGGCGCTGAATCTGCACCGTATTTCCGTATTTTCAATCCTTATTTACAAAGTGCAAAGTTTGATGGAGAAGCGATGTATATTCGAAAATGGATTCCTGAACTTCGTCATCTCTCAGATAAAGACAATATGGAGCATGATCAAGCCTCTGAAGATTCACTCAAAGAAGCCGGCATCATATTGGGCGAAACCTATCCATCCCCCGTGGTAACGCATAAGGCTGGACATACTCGTGCATTACTCGCATATGAAGAGATAAAAAAAGGATGAACCCAAAATGCATGGGTTCATCTTTTTTGACGGAGTATTTTACCTTATGAGTACTCGCGTTTTGTTTCCGACCATTCAGACGGTGTTTCCGGCCATCCTTTGTTCGTTTCCGAAAACTCATCATGGCTTTGCGACCATTCAAATGCTGTTTACAACCAACTTTTAAGTGATTACGACCATTCGCCCTGAGATAGACACGATTCTTCTCTAGAAAGACACTTCTTCAAGTAACACGGCACGGACAGGGCTTCCATCTGCACCTTCTATTTTTAATGGCAACGCAATTAATTTATAAGTACCTTCTGCTATTTCATCTAATACAAGTCCTTCTAAAATATAGCGACCTGCCGTTCCTAAAGCGTGATGCATAGGTAGATCTTTACTTGTAATCGCATCTACTGATGGCAAATCTACTCCAAACAACACAATACCATTTTCCACCATCCACTCTACCACTTCTACTTCAAAGGCAGGAATTTCTTCAGGGAAAAGCATTCTATTATTCCATGCATTCGTACGGAAAAGAACAGCTTGTGCAGAGGCTGTATCAACTTCTTGTATTGATGCTCGAGAAATCACATCTTGCCCGCTCACATCAATGACAATCGCATCAACGATATAATTTTCTAAAGGCAGTTCATGTACTTTCTTCCCTTGTTCATCAAAATGAAATGGGGCATCAATATGAGTACCGATATGTGTGCTTGTCGTGATTTGTCCTACATTCACTGACCCACTTTGTTGCTTCGTCCAGTTTACAAGGAACTGAAATGGCGTATCACCTGGCCACTCAGCTACATCACTATTTAACATCATGGATATGTCATGTATTTTCAATTAAGCCACCACGTTTCGTTCATTAGAGAACGTTTTGAACGATTCTTCCACCATGATGGTTTTTAATCGTTGAACCATTTCCCACACGTCTTCAAAACTCGAATAGAAGCTTATTGGTGCCAATCGAACGATGTCCGGTGCACGGAAATCTGGCACAACATTTGCTTGTTTCAACGCTTTACAAATACGAGCTGCTTCTGGATGAGCCAATGCAATATGGCCACCTCGATCTTCATCCGCAACAGGCGTGACATCGACAAAACCAAACGAGCCCACTTCCATTCGAATTAAGTCACGTAAGTACTGAGTCAATGCAAGCGATTTATTTCGGATATTATCCATTCCCGCTTCTTCAAACATTTCAACACTTCCAGTTAGTGGTGCTGTGCTAAATAAATTTGGCGTGCCGATTTGATAAGCACCTGCTCCGTTTGCTTTAGAAAAGTCATGTGACATATCAAATTGTTTTGTTTTATCAGAACCGAACCAGCCAGCAAGCCCGGGTAGCTCATTATGATGTCGCTCATGAATATAAAGTCCACCTGAGCCTCCGGGACCACTATTCATATATTTATAATGACACCATATGGCGAAATCCACGTTATCTGTATGTAGTTGATGAGGAACTGCTCCAATTGAATGTGCTAAATCAAAACCGACTAAAATTCCTTTTGCATGTGCCAGTTCTGTGATACGTCCTAAATCTAGCAATTGACCGCTTCGATATAACACTGATGGCAACATCAAAATGGCTACATCATCAGTCAGCATTTCTTCAATCGCATTCAATGTCAAAGTGTAACCATCCTCACTTTTCACTTTCCGCATCGACACAGCTGGATCCAGTCCACGCAATCTTAAATGACTTTCTACAGCATAAATATCTGAAGGGAAATTCAGTTCATCTACGACAATAACTGATCTTTCAGCAGTTGGATGAAACAAAGTAGAGAGCATTTGGTGTATATTAACCGTAATCGATCCTGTAACCATCACTTCATTACCCTTAGCACCGACTACCTTTGCTACTTTTTCACTTAACTTTTCTGGATATGTAAACCAAGGTTCTTCCCCTTCAGTCCATCCGTCAATTCCTTTATCACGCCAGCTTGATACTAACTTTTCAAGTGATTTCTCAGAGCGCTTTGACATGAGTCCTAAAGAGTTGCCATCCATATAAAGTTGATTTTCTGGTAAATAAAATTCACTTTTATACACACCTAACACGTCTTGTTTATCCATTTCTTTCGCAAACTGCACAGTTGTATCCACAGTCATATCTCCTTTTAGCCAAATATGGCAAAGCTTAATGCACCTAAAATCGCAGTGATAATTACGACAATCCATGGTGCTAGTTTATAAAATACTAACAGAGTAAATGAAATTAACACAATGACAAAATCAATTGGGTCATGCACAGCACTTGTAAAGACAGGGTCATAAAGAGCTGCTAGTAGAATTCCAACTACCGCTGCATTAACACCCTTTAAAGCGGCTTGTATTCTTGGCTTAGTGCGAATCACGGCCCAAAATGGCAATGTTCCCACTACAAGTAAAAATGATGGTAAAAACATCGCGATAACGGCAATGGCGGCTCCTGACAAGCTCCCCATAATTTGTCCAAGGTAACCAGCTAATGTAAACAATGGCCCAGGAACTGCTTGTGCGGCACCATATCCTGCAATAAACGCTTCCGATGACATCCAACCTGCTGGAACAACTTCCCGCTCTAGCATAGGCAACACGACGTGTCCGCCTCCAAAGACAATCGAACCTACCCGATAAAAAATATCGAAAATCGCATACCAAGTAGCTTGAACGAACGGTCTGAATATAGGTAGTAGTATCAGTAAAACAAAGAATAGAAGCCAAGCGGTAATCCCCGTCTTCTTTCCGAATGACAATGGCATATCTACAGCGTCTGGAGCTTTTTCATTTCTGTAATACAACACACCAAAAATCCCAGCCAATACAATAATTGAAATTTGTCCCCATGCTGTAGGGATCAACAGTGTTGCGGCGGCGGCAATCATGGCTACCGTGATCCTGGTCCTGTCAGGTGTTAATGATTTCCCCATTCCCATTAAGGCATGTGCTACAACGGCAACAGCTACAATTTTTAGACCTTGAATCCAACCACTTTCAAATGAACCAGTTTGCATAATGATCCATGCAAATGCCATTAGCAAAAAAACCGAAGGCAAAGTAAAGCCAACCCATGATAATATTCCTCCGAGTAATCCACCACGTAACATACCAATTGAAATCCCTACTTGTGAACTTGCTGGTCCAGGTAGAAATTGACATAAGGCTACCAAGTCCGAGAACAATTTGTCATCAAGCCATTTTCTTTTTTTAACATATTCGTCTCTAAAGTAACCGATATGAGCTGCAGGTCCTCCAAAAGACGTAAGTCCAAGTTTTGTTGATGCAACTAAGATTTCAAGATAGCGATTTTTTTTATTTGTTGCCAAATCTTCATCACTTCCTACATAATAGTTTACTCTTGTATGATACTAGAGGATGAAACACGTTAACAGTATTAATAGCGTTAGAAAGTAATATTTGTTTTTTATAGGTAAGTATTTTATTATTATAGGTATTACTATTTTTAAGAAAACAGGAGGTGTACACTTTGTTCTCCCCCTCATTCGGGTTTGGAACAAAGGAATTCTTTGGACATAGCCATACGATTGACAGCATTTGCTGTCTTAATCGCCTTTACGGCATTCTTCGTTGCAAGTGAGTTTGCTATTGTAAAAGTGAGAGCAACCCGCATTGATCAATTAATTGAGGAAGGGAATAAACGTGCAGTACGAGCAAGACGCGTTATTTCAAATTTAGATGAATATTTATCAGCATGTCAGTTAGGTATTACGATGACCGCATTAGGTCTTGGTTTACTCGGAGAACCGACTGTCGAGCTTTTATTACATCCGTTATTTGAACGTTTCGAGCTTAGCGAAAGCACGTCGAGTATCCTTTCTTACGGAATTGCGTTCTCATTCGTTACATTCTTGCACGTAGTTGTCGGTGAATTGGCACCGAAAACGTTAGCTATTCAAAAAGCGGAGGAAGTTGCTTTAGCTACTGCAACTCCATTAATTTGGTTTTACCGCATCATGTATCCAATTATTAAATTCTTGAACGGTTCTGCTCGTACTCTTACTGGTCTATTTGGATTAAAGCCAGCATCAGAATCTGAACTTGCGCATACTGAGGAAGAACTCCGTATGATTCTTTCCGATAGCTTGAAGAGTGGTGAAATTAACCAATCAGAATATAAGTTTGTAAACAAAATTTTTGAATTCGACGATCGGATTGCCAAGGAAATTATGGCGCCACGTACTGAGATGAGCACCATTGATAAAGACACAACTCTTCGCCAAGTGTTCGACCAAGTCAATGTTGAGCAATACACTCGTTACCCTGTTACTGATGGAGATAAAGACCACGTAATTGGTTTGGTTAACATGAAGAACTTATTAACGGCCTACATTAAAGATGAATCAACGATCAATCGTCCAGTTATTGATTATATGCAGCCTATTATTCGTGTTATTGAAACGATTCCTATAGGTGAATTATTACTTAAAATTCAACGTGAACGTATTCATATGGCAGTTCTAATGGATGAATATGGTGGTACTTCTGGATTGGTTACCATCGAAGATATTCTTGAAGAAATTGTCGGTGACATTCGTGACGAGTTTGATAACGATGAATTGCCAGACGTTCAGAAATTAGGAGATCATCATTATATCCTTGATGCGAAAATCTTAATTGAAAATGTCAATGATCTTTTAGGAATTGATATTGATGAAGAAGATATCGATACAATCGGCGGTTGGTTCTTGACCAAACATTTTGAAGCCATTAAAGGTGAAAAAATAATTGAGCAAGGCTACGAATTTACAATTAAAGATATGGAAGGTCATCATATACTGTATCTAGAAGTCAACAAATTAACCAAACAAGAAATTGCTGATATCCTCGAAGATCAATCAGTGGAATCATAGAAATAAACGACTCTCACTTAGAGAGTCGTTTTCTTATGTCTAAGAGTGTTGCAGGAGGGAAACAAAATGGAGCTATATACACAATTAAGAGAAGGGGAAAAAGGTGCATTAGTTAGCATTGGAACTTATCTTGTACTTAGTGCATTAAAGCTTACGATTGGGTACATAGGGACATCGGAAGCCTTAAAAGCAGACGGTCTGAACAACACGACAGATATTGCCGCATCTATCGCCGTTTTGATTGGACTACGTATTTCTCAAAAACCACCTGATGAAAATCATCATTACGGACATCTTCGTGCAGAAACCGTTGCCTCCCTTGTGGCCTCCTTTATTATGGCTGCTGTTGGATTACAAGTGTTAATTAATGCAAGTCGCAATTTGCTTCATCCTATACATGAAACCCCTTCCCTTTTAACTGCTTTTGTTGCAGGGGGCAGTGCTATAGTTATGTATTTCGTTTATCGATACAATTTAAAGTTGGCGAAGYGCATCAACAGTTCAGCAGTCCGAGCAGCAGCTTATGATAATCGATCAGATGCTCTAGTAAGTCTTGGAGCTACTATCGGGATACTAGCATCAATCTTTGGAGTTCCAATCCTTGATACTATTACCGCTATCCTGGTCGGTTTTCTAATTATGAAAACGGCATATGATATATTTATCGAAGCTGTTCTTACATTAACTGATGGCTTTAACGAAGATGAAGTCGAAACATTATCAGTCCTGGTGAGAAAAGTTCAAGGTGTTATTCACTTAGAAGATTTTAAGGGCCGCATGCACGGGAATTTAATGTTCGTCGATTTAACAGTTAAAGTAAACCCATTATTAAACGTTATTGAAAGTCATCGGATCACTGAAGAAATAGAAAGAAAAATTCATCTAGTTAAACCATTTTGTATGGTCTTAGTCCATATCGAGCCACACCTAATGGAAGCATCTAAAGAATAATGAATAAATATCCCTTCAAAATAGAAAAACGGCTCCGGTAGATTATTACCGGAGCCACTTTTTTGTCATATATGCTTTTCTAGAATTTCTATTTCCATGTAATTAACCAGAACGGTATACGTAAGGCTCTTTCGGTTCTTTCGTTTTCTCCCATTCTTCCACAATTAACACTGGTATGGTCGATTTAAAAGGTTGATAATATTCGGATGAAAGTGTTCCTTTTACATGTATCCATTCGTCATCTTTAATATCGATAGCATCTGGAAATTCAACTAACATCCCGAATACACCGGAATCTGCTACACAATGTATGATACCGAATCGAAGGACAAACAGTTGTCGATCGTTCACTGACTCCCCTTTAAAAGAAAAACCATCAAATTCGATTGTTTTACCGAGGAAGTCACCGGGATATTTATAAATTGTCTCCAATCCTTTCAAATAATCGGTATCTTTTAGAACCACACTCTTTTTAGATAAGTATTTATTTTTTTCAATATCCATTAGCTCATCGTAACCTTCCTTACCATAATAAATACTGGTATCTGGTTTCAAATATTGAGTTACTGCATACTTTTCAGTTGTTTCCACGGCTTTAAATGTGAAGCCTTTCGATTTTACAATCGTCGAGTCCAGTGTTGCAATAGGTAGGAAAAAACCTGTTAATAACGGAAAAATAAATATACCGTAGATGAACCATCGTTGATACCAAGGTTTAGTTCGTTCATCACTATGATCTTCCTCACAGCAAGATTCATCAGGAACATCTTTTGATTGTTTAATATCTGTATAAGCTTGAACGATTGTTAGAATAGCAAATATAAAAATAGCACTATATGATAAGTACGCATATTTCATATTAATATATTTCGTTATATTTCCTGAAGCATGTAAATGTGCAAAGAAAAAAGTGAAGACCAGTAGAATATAGACTCTTAACATTCCTTCACCTCTTTCATATAAATAGTGAACCAACTAAAACAAAAATGGCAATATAGCAAATCAAAATGAAAACAAAGCGTTTATTAAATACGCTAAGCATCATGAGAGTATTTTTAATATCTACCATAGGACCGATTACAAGAAATGCTACGATTGATCCTACTGAAAAAGTACTACTAAAAGAAGACGCAATAAAAGCATCTGCTTCTGAACAAAGTGACATTACAAAAGCAAGGAACATCATTACAATCGAAGAGGTCACATCAGTTTGTCCAATCTCTAAAAGTGTAGAAGTTTTCAAGTACGTTTGCATTGCCGCTGCAATAAAAGCCCCAAGAATTAAGTATTTACCTACTGAGAAAAATTCGTCTACTGCATGACTAAGCATATCAACAAATTTTTTCTTAAACGTTTGTTTTGTAGAATGATGATGGTGGTGGTGAGTGTTCCTCGTTCCCTTTTCCAATAGTTGATTACCTTTGAATTGGAACGATAAGATTATTCCTACTAGAAAAGCTACAACGAGAGCAAGTCCACTACGGTATAACACCATATCTATTTGATTACCAAAAGCGATATAAGTAGAAAATAGCACGATAGGATTTATGATAGGTGCCGTTAACATAAAAGGTATTGCCGCGTGCAGAGGCACCCCTTTTAAAAGAAGCCTGCGCACAATCGGCACAATTCCACACTCGCAAGCAGGGAATAAGGCACCAAATAAGGTGGCATATAAAACAGCTAGAAAACGATTCTTAGGTATTATCCGTGCAATCATTTCTTCAGAAACAAACATCTGAATAAAGCCAGAAATAAATACACCGATAAGTATGAAAGGTATTGATTCTATTAATATGCTAATAAAAATTGTATTGAGTTGTAAAAATGATTGTGAAAACATTAACATTCCTCATTATCTATAAAACTGTGATGGACAAAACGCAATTATATCATAGATACACCTCATAGTTAAAACACGAAAGGCTTCCATTTATGATGTGATTCTTTAGCTATTTTTACGAACAATAATTGTCACTTCTAATCGGACGCTTTAGATAGTATTTTGTTTCAGATGCGATTATTATTACTACATATTTTCAAAAATAATAAGTAGTTAAACCTTTATGACAAGTAGAAAAGAATTGAATAAATGCAAAAAAACCGCCACTTGGGCGGTTTTTTTATTTAGTTTATTCTGCGTCTTCCTCTTCTACTTCTTCTTCCACTTCATCATCTACATCAGAATTATTGTCTCAGTCTCCACATGCCCCTAATAATCCTACAGATAGGAACGCTGCAGCCCCTATTTTCCACCATTTTTGTCCAGCTACTGAATTTATTGTCATTTTAATATTCCTCCATTAAATATGATTTTTCGTTCTTTTATAACTTAATAAAAAGATACCCATTTAACACTTAAAATTAAATGTCATTTAATTATTTTCAGAATAGGGACAAATTTCTCATTATAATGGTTGACGAGACGAATATACTTTTGATACAGTTAAATTAATAAAAGAAAGCAGGTGAGGTATTATGGCAACTTTATATGAAATTGTAAAAGAGCGAATTGGCATGTTCCAGGTATCTCATCACACGTGTGCTTTCTAAAAAGTAGACCTTATCTTGTGATGTGTATTTTAACCGTGGCTGCCTTTTCGCAGACACGGTTATTTTATTTACACAAAACAGGAGGAATATAAATTGAAAATAGTTGAAAATTACGGTTGGAACGATTCTTGGAAAGCTAAATGGGCGGACCAATCCAATAATGAAAAATTACAAGCATGTATCGCTGGACGTATTTTGCTTGAACATAAACATATGTATCGAGTTGTGACTGATGAAGGTGAATGGTTAGCTTCTCTTTCTGGTAGTTTTAAGCACTTAGCACAAGACCGTAGAGACTTCCCTGCTGTTGGGGACTGGGTGGCTATAGAAAAAATGCCAGGAGAAGAAAAAGGTATTATTCGAAGTATACTTCCACGAACATCACTCTTTTCTAGAAAAGCTGCTGGTTTAACCACCGCAGAACAAATAGTTGCAGTTAATGTCGATATTGTCTTTCTAATAATGTCTTTAAACTTAGACTTTAATGTTCGCCGACTTGAGCGGTATATAATTGCGGCTTGGGATTCTGGGGCTAACCCAATTATTGTACTTACAAAAAAGGATCTATGTGATGATCCACAGTTCTATGTGGATCAAGCAGAAGCTGTAGCATTTGGTGTTCCCATTCACGTCGTCAGTAGTGTTACTGACGAAGGCGTAGCTGAACTACAAGAATTATTAAAAGACGGCAAAACAGCGGCTCTCCTCGGCTCATCTGGAGTAGGTAAATCCTCTTTAACAAATGCGCTATGCGGTGAAAACGTAATGGTGGTTCAAAACATTCGAGAAGATGACGACAAAGGACGTCACACCACTACTCATCGTGAATTATTCCGCATGCCTGGTGGAGGATTGTTAATTGATACACCTGGTATGCGCGAGTTTCAAATGTGGGACAATAGTGAAAGTCTTGATACCGGATTCAAAGATGTTGAACAATATGCCAGTTCATGTCGCTTCTCTGATTGCCAACATAAAAATCAGCCAGGTTGCGCCGTGCAAGAAGCCCTTGGAAATGGCTCTTTAACTCGTGAACGCTATGCAAGCTATGAAAAGTTAAAACGTGAACTTGCTTACGTTGAAAGAAAAGCAGATGCTGCTGCTCAAAAAGCAGAACGTGGAAAATGGAAACAAATTACGAAAGACATGCGTAATCGTCCAGGAAAAAAGAAATAATACGTATACAGTCGCCAGTCCATTAGATATGGGCTGGCTCTTCTGTTTTGTAGGAATAGAAGATTTTCATAAAGGTTTATAGGTCGCTTTTTGAAAGCACCATGCTGTACCTTACCTAATGAATAAGTAAGAGGGGATGTGCCCTCGTCACATCCCCTCTTACTATTACAGGTAATCTTACGGCTTTGATGGCTTCATCGCTCCCCTTCAACCTTTGGGCAAATTGTATGTTGATTTTGGTTTACTAAGGAATCGTCACTTTCTTCAGCTACCAAGCAACCGAAGATGCCATTTCGGCTGCTACTGCACTTCTTTATTTTGGATGGCTCTTACATTAACGAGTCCCACGAAAGTGATCACGAAAATAAGTGAAGGAGAAAGAGGCCGAATATCGATATAGAAGGACTATCGATTCTCAAGTAAACCAAACCATCCTAACTACGTCCGTCGAGATTCCAAGGAAGCGAAGTGACACAGTCACAAGCCCATCCCCTTTGTTATCTAGACCATAGTGGTTCAGGCATGACGTCCGAAGAGACCTGAAAACCTTACAGCATGTAGTTACCAGTATTCGAAAAACCGCATCCCATGAGGAATGCGGTTCTTACTTTTAACTATATCAACTGTCGTTCTTTCACTTCTTTTGCTATTCGAGCATAAATCTTTAATTCTTCAACTAACCCATCAACTTGTTCTGCAGCTTCCTTTGTAAGATCATCGCGGTCGTAATCAAAAACACTTGGATCAAGAACTAACTGACGAGGAATGGCATTTGCATATACGCCACGCATGACTGTACGCATATTATTTAGACAGTTAATCCCACCTTTGCCTCCACCAGCAATAGCAATTAAGCCCACTGATTTGTGTAAGAATTGTGTACTGCTTAAGAAATCGAGCGTATTTTTTAAAGCTCCACTCATCGCACTATGATATTCAGGTGATAACAACAAAACAGCATCTGCATCAAGAACAGATTGTCTTAATGATTTCACAACAGGATTAGACGCTTGATCTTCTTCTCCAGTGTACATCGGCATTTCTACAATACTTAAATCTACTGTATGAAATCCATAAGTTCGTTCAATAAATCGAGCCACAATTGCGCTCCGTCCATGTTTACGTGGTCCACCACTAATAACTAGTACTTTCATCTCTATTCTCTCCTTTTTGACAATGCAATCACAACGAGCTAGGTTCGGTTAACCCATGTTTAACTGCATAAAGTGCAGCTTGTGTGCGATCTTGTACAAGTAATTTTGAAAATATATTTGATATATGAGTCTTCACTGTTTTCTCAGTTACAAATAAAGCAGAAGCAATTTCTTTATTACTCTTCCCTTTTGTAAGCTCGGACAAAACATCTTGCTCCCTTGGAGTCAGTGGGTAAAGTTTATGCGGTGGTTCAATTTGCGGCTCTCTCACTTTCATAAGTTGTGAGGTCGCTTGAGGATGCAATGTATTTTCTCCACGCATTAATTTACGAATGGATTCCACTAAATCGTCTGGTTCAATATCTTTTAATTGATAGCCCGCTGCTCCCGCTTCGATTGCTGGAATAACGTGATCACGGTCTGAAAAACTCGTTAACATTAAAACTTGTGTTTGTGGATACTGTGCTTTGATCTTTTTGGTCGCTTGAATCCCATCCATTATTGGCATGACCAAATCCATTAACACAACATCGGGTCTAAGCTTGGCTGTTAATTCTACGGCTTCTTTCCCATTCGTTGCTTCACCCACGACATCCATGTCTTTTTGCGTTTTCAAAAAAAATAATAAGCCTCGTCGAACTACATGGTGATCATCCGCAATTAGTACTCTAATCATGCAGATTCCTCCTTAATGTGGCAAACGGATTAATAATTCCGTTCCTTTTTCAATGTTACTTACCCAGTCAGCGGACCCTCCGGCAGCTTTGGCTCGGTCCTTCATACTTTGCAAACCGATGGATGGGATTTGTACATTTGCATCCATCTGGAATCCGCACCCTTCATCTTTTAAAACGAGTAATACATCAGTCAGAGTAACGGTAATAAATAATTCTGCTTCCTGTACCCCTGCATGTTTTCGAACATTGTTTAACCCTTCTTGCGCGATACGGAACAATGTTTCTTCGGTACGAGATGGTAAATTGATTACACCTGAAACATTAACTTTTAGCGTCAGCCCTAGCATTTCTGCATAACCTTTAATTCCTTCAACCAGTCCCGTTTCTAATCCTTTTGGACGTAACTGCCAAATAAGTGCGCGCATTTCAGTTAATGCTTCTTGTGTTAAATGTTGAATTTCACGGAATGTTTCTTTGACTTCTGTTTGTTCAGCCATTTCGCTACCACCTCGTGCAGTTAAGGTAACGGAGAATAATAGTTGGTTTACCGAATCATGTAAATCTCGAGCTAAGCGATTTCGTTCCTGAACCAGCGCCATTTCTTGTTCTTGTTTCGTTAACAAGATGCGCTTGATCGCCGATCCTAGTTGAAATGCAACAGACTCTAGCAATGAGAGTTCATGGTCTGTAAATGCTACGGTATTTGGAGAGGCTACATTTAACAGACCGAATTTTTCTTGACCTGATTGTAAAGGTACGGTGGCGTGATGTGTAACGCCAGCATGGTCTCCCACTTTTGCATCAATCGCACTTTCAATTCGTTGACATTCAATCATATTCGAAGCTTTTTTTAACTCTCCATTGCGATACTTGGAAACACACCAGCAACCGCCTTTTTGCAGATGACGACAACCGCCGTATTCTAGAGCATCCGGAAGATTTTCATGGGCAAGTAATTGATGCTTTCCTTTTGTATCAATAAAGAAAATCCACCCTGTTTCAAACTGAGTACCTGCCAAGAATTTTCGTAATGCGCCCTGCAGCATGGGTATCATTTCAGTTTCTTCATTCAACAATTCGGCTATTTCTTTCAATAATCCGATGTTTGAATGCTCGTTTGATTGCATACAGTCGCCTCCATCTTACCTTTCATTATATCTTCTATCATACCACTCGTTTTCATGTATTTGCATGAGATGTAGTTCATACTTTTGAATGACATGATTACTCTTGAAGGGTTCTCCACAAATAAAATGTCGCGTAAGCCCGCCAACTACTCCAGTTTTTAGCCCATTCTTCAATTTCAGCCAGTGAAGGTTTTTCAGATTGATTAAGCACTTTTTTCAACGCATTATGTAAACCTACATCCGCTAAAGGAAATGCATCTGGATGTCGTAAACATCGCATGATGACATAATTAGCAGACCACTTTCCAATACCTCGAATGGCAGTTAACCGTGTTTCCATTTCTCCCAAAGACATTACCAACAGTTGTTCCTTGTTTAACTGATCAGTTGCAATTAATTCAGCAACACCAATGATGTATTCTGCTTTTCGTTGGGTAAAGGACAGATTGCGCAATTCTTCTACATTAAGAGAAGCAACTTTTTCTGCTGAAGGAAATAGCCAATACTCTATATCGTCATGTACAACCGACTCTCCAAACGTTGTAACAAGCTTTTGTTTTAAACCATATGCAACTTGTAAACTAATTTGTTGTCCCATAATGGACCAGCTAAGTGCTTCAAACAGTTCCTCTACAGCGATTATGCGCAGTCCCTTATATGCTAATACGACTTCCTTCAAAATCTCATCACGATGTGCTAAGTCATAGAAAGGTTGTAAATCACGTGATAAATCAAACCACTCATCAACAAAGTCAGTTGCCGCCTTGGCAATTTGCATGGTGGGATGAATTAGTTGTGGAAAGGATAGGATAAGCTCTTTATCTAATATAGCTAGTTTAATCAGTACCACTTCTTTTTGAATTCGAATCGCTTTCATTACGCTTTTATTTTCCAAATTAACTCGGTGTAATACTTCTTTTTGATTACGTCCTAAATAAGCCAACATATCGGCTCCATTGACGTCTTGTATTTCTCTCCTAAACTCAATTCCTTTATGTTTCCACATTTCTATCACCCCTATAAAATAAAACCCCATTAGCACGTTCACTAATAGGGTCCACTTTTACAAGCTGAAACGTTTTTCCATTTCAGCCGTGAATTGCGATTTAATCGTATTGAGTTTTTCTTTACTTTCAGCTTCACTTGGACTCATGACACCAATATAGTATTTTATCTTCGGTTCAGTCCCACTTGGTCGTACACATACCCATGAACCATCCGCTAAGAAATACTTTAATACGTCTGATTTTGGAAGTGTCAGATTTTCATCCTTACGTCCATCAGTAAAGCTTCGTGTTTGCTTTAAATAATCTTCTTGCGAAGAAATGGCAATGCCTGCAACTTCAGTTAAAGGTTGATTTCGCAAATTGGTTAGCAGACTTTGTATTGCACGTGCACCGTCCGCTCCTTTTTTTGTTATCGAGACTAATCCTTCGAAGTAGTAACCGTGACGTTCAAATAAGTCATGCAAGACATCGAGT
>NZ_JBFUKT010000059.1:0-17463 GCF_056400705.1 Paenisporosarcina sp. P5_A11 | reverse complement strand
TTCTATAAGACCCCCTTATAGATTAAAATCCCTTGCAGAATTCAGCGGCTGCGAGGGGTTTTTCACGTTTGCTATAAGAAACCGAGAGTTTCAGAAAAAAATGAGAACCCCGAAATGGGATTCTCATTTTTTGATTATATAAATGATGAAACCAATAATACCGCCAACGATTCCAGGAATAAGCCATCCAATTCCTTGACTGTAAAGTGGTAGGTTAGTCAACACGGTTTCAACAACTGGGAACTTAATTCCTGCAGCTTTAAATCCATCAAAAACACTAATGAAACTTGTGAATAGTAATGACAACTGGTAAACGATAGGTGAGCGATTAAATGATTTATCAATAAAAGATAAAATCATCAATACAATTGCTAATGGGTAAAGGGCCAATAGAACGGGCACCGAGAAACTAATGAGCTGAGTTAAGCCCACATTTGCGACAACTGCACTAAATCCAGAGAAAATGAACACATACTTTTTATAAGACACTTTAGGTGTTAACTTTTCAAAAAATTKAGAAGCAGCTGCCACTAAACCAATAGAAGTCGTTAAACAAGCAAATGCAATGGTCATAGCCAAAATAATGCTACCTAAGTTACCGAATAAAACATTTGAAGATAACGCTAATATTGAACCACCATTGTCTTGTATACCAATTGCTTCAGTACTAGTTGCACCTATAAAGCTTAATGAAATATAAACAAGTGATAAACCGATTGCTGCAATTACACCAGCAAAAATGGTTGATTTGACTAATTCTTGTTTATCACGAACTCCTTTGTCTTGAAGGGCATGGATAACAACAATCCCAAATACTAAAGCAGCAAGTACATCCATTGTTAAATAGCCTTGTAAAAAGCTTTCGAAAAATGGACTTTCTTTATAAGCACCTTGTGATGGGCCAATATCACCCATTGGTGTAACCATACTTTTTATTGCTAATAAACTGATTACCACAATTAAAATAGGGGTTAAAATTTTCCCAATACGATCTACTAATCTAGTTGGGTTTAAAGCAAATAACACAGTGATAATAAAAAACAAAATACTGAAAATAATCAAAGGCCATGATTCCGTTAAAAGTGCATCCGGTAAAAAGGGTGCAACTCCGATTTCAAATGACACTGTCCCTGTTCGTGGAATAGCAAAAAGCGGTCCAATAACGAGATAAACAACTACTGTGAATATCAAGCCGAACATTGGATGGGCTCGACTCGCAATTTCTTGCAAACCTCCACCAGATTTTGCTATGGCGATAACTGCTAGCAAAGGTAACCCTACTCCAGTAATTAAGAAACCAAATATGGCGATTACTAATGATTCTCCAGCAAATTGGCCAAGTAAAGGTGGAAAGATAATATTCCCAGCCCCTAAAAATAATGCAAATAACATCAAACCAACTACTATATTTTCTCCAACTGTTAATTTGTCTTTAGATTGCATTTTAAAAAACTCCTTTTTAAAAAATATAAGATAAACTTGGATTCTCTAACTAGCTAGCTCCAAGCACCAAAGCGTCTGTCCATTGACTCGAAAGAAGGCGAGATATTTGTCCTGCATTCATCTGCTCGTGTCAGATTATATCGACGACTCGTTCCACAGTTTATCGTAGAATCTAAAAAAACACTATTTGATTTTTCTAATTTCAAGCAACAATCACCTATTATACATGAAGCCTTTTCATATAACTATCGAAATTGTGACAAATGCGAGAAAATTCAAAACGCAAAAGAGAATAACAAACAATGAAGGAATGAAATGGAAGTAATAAGGTTCTTGAAGGATTTTCTTAAACTGGAGATTGGTAATTGAAAATGACATATTACATGTTATTTCAAATAAACATCCTAAAATTACATAGAATGCTGTCAAAATACTGTAGTACTATGTCATTATTACCCGGGAAATATTTGCGATGTATTGTCATATGTTAGCTAGAAAATGAACAATGTATATTTATATAGAAGAAAATCAAAAAAAAAACAAGCATTGGATTAATTCCATTGCTTGTTTTTAGATGTTTTTTAATTAGCATTAGCAAATGAAGTGGGTAGTAATTTTGCAGATGTTAAACGATTACGTACCAAAATCCCAACAATTGCAGCTAACACTGCTTTGATAATCCCTACAATAATAAATGGAATGACACCGCCAGTTATTGCAGCCATCCAACTTAATTCTGCGACGAATTTCAACCAAACTGAACCGAATGATAATGTAATAATCATACCAATGATATTTGCAATGATTGCTGTAGTTACCGTAAATCCAAAACGCTCTAAAATCCATCCAATAAAGAATGCAGCGGGCAGAAAACCAATAATATAGCCACCAGTTGGACCAAAGACAACCCCTAATCCTGACGACATTCCGCTAAATACAGGTAATCCTGCTATCCCAAGCATGATATAAACAAATACAGATAAAGTTCCGTATTTTTTCCCTAAAATCGTTGCTGCTAATCCAATAGCTAGTGTTTGTCCAGTAATCGGAACTTGCGGAAGAGGAATAGTAATTTGTGCCATGATGCCGATAATCGCTGCAAATAGAGCAGTTACGATCAACATTTTTAATTGATTATTTCTCAAGATGATAACCTCCTTCTTTTATGTTAACTCGATATTAATGAAAGTTAACACAAAGATTATCATAATAAAAGATGGCTATTTCGTCAATAGTGCTTAACTTTTCTATCTTTTGGGTATATAGTTCAAGCAGATGATAGTCTTCTAGCTGGAAGAGATTCGGAGGGAAATGAGATGGATAATCAGATTGATGCAGCAGAGCTTCTTAGACGAAAATCACGTCAACAATATTGGGCGACACCAAGACGAACGCCAACCCCAAAGAAATATAATCCTTCCGTCAGAAAAGTGACTGATTATGTGGTGCTTGATTTTGAAACAACGGGATTACGACCAGGTGCTGACCAAATTATTCAAGTTGGAGCAGTTAAATATAAAAATCATGAGCAACTGGATATCATGAATCAATTAGTCAATCCATTACGATCAATTTCTACACGGATTACTTCATTAACTGGAATAACTAACGAAATGGTAAGTAATGAACCGAAGATTGAGATAGTAATCAATCAACTAATTGAATTTATAGGTGATCTTCCAATTGTCGCTCACAATGCTTCCTTTGATATGGGATTTTTATATGCACTAGAGAGCAAAATGGAAGTCCCGATTTATACAGTAATTGATACGTTAAAACTCTCAAGGAAAATCATCAATCATACACCAAATCATAAATTGACAACATTAGCGCAATACTTACAAATTGAACATAATGCACATGATGCATTAAGCGATTGCCTTGTAACAGCCCAAATTTATCAATATTGCTCCACTCACTCTATTTAACTACTCAGTTGAATAGAGTTTTTTTTTATAGAATTTAAGAGTTTATCGATAGATTTTACATGTTTGACAATTCATTTCGGTCAGCGTAATATGTTCTGTTAGTAAAGTTTTCTAAACTATTTACTATTGAAGGGGTAAACTATGGACGAAAGAAAACACTTAATATATGAGTTTACAAGGTCATTTCGTTATTTAGTTCGTACAGTTCGTCAAGATTTTGCCGTCGAATTTGAAGGATATATTCCATATAATGAATTTACAGTATTACGAGCTTTAGAAGATGATCGAACACTCCGGGTCTCAGATGTGGCGCGTAGATTAAATGCAACAAACAGTTACGTCACGTTGACGAGTGAAAAATTAGTGCAAAAAGGATACATCATTCGCGAGCGTAGTGATACCGATCGACGTACAGTTTATTTAACATTAACTGAAGCGGGAATAAATCTCGTTAAACAAATGGATGAAATCGTGTATGCCTATTATGACAAAACGTTTGGTGATATATCGAACGAAGAAATGAATTCGGTTATTAATATCTTGAAAAAATTCAAGCCAATCGAAAGAGATATATCATAATCAATATTAATAGGTTTGTAAGAAAAGCAAAAAAAATTTGGAATGTATATTTTAATGAATATTATTTTTCGGTTTCCGAAAGAAACGGTGAGGTGCTGACCACGTGAAACAATGGAAGATTTACGGAATACTCGTTTTTGTCATGTTCATTTGGGGCTTTAATTTACCAGCCGTAAAGTTCTTAGTGAGTGAAGTTCGGCCAGTTACGCTGTCTGCATTTCGAATATTATTAGCGAGTATAACCGTTTTCGCTATTTTAGCTACGCTACGTATGGTAAGAAAACCGACGAAGCAAGAATGGAAATTTATTCTTTTGGGGGCACTCCTCAATGTAGTATTTCACCATTACTTTTTATCGATTGGTCTTTCGATGACCACGAGTTCGAATGCTGGATTAATTCTCGGAACCGGTCCCGTCATAACGGCTGTACTAGTATCATTAATCATGCGAATTTACCCATCTAGATTACAATGGGTTGGCGTTATTCTCGGTCTACTTGGCGTAAGTGCGACAGTATTAGCTGCAGGAGATGGGACATCTGGCTTATCATATGGAGATGTGTTCGTATTCCTATCTATATTATCTCAAGTTTTTAGTTACTTGGTCATTAGTAAAGCTGCGAAAACTTTAGATCCAAGATTACTCACAGCCTATATGTTTTTAATAGGTTCAATCGTCTTGTTTATTATTAGCTTAGTTCAAGAACCAGGAGAAATAAAAGCATTCTTTGATGTTCCACCAATGTTTTGGGTTGCTTTCTTTGGAAGTGGCATGGTAGGAACAGCAGTCGGTCATATGCTATACAACTACTCAGTTGGTCAAGCAGGACCTTCAAAAGCCGCCATCTTCATGAACTTGAATACATTGTTTACATTAGTAGGGTCTGCCTTATTTTTAGGCGAAGTCATCTCAAGTCGACATATATTTGGACTTGTTTTAATTGTAGGAGGAGTAATTTTAGGCTCCGGTGCTGCAGAAGACATGTGGCGAAAGCACAAACTAAAAAAGTCTCTATCAGAATCATCTTAATGTAAGAGTCTTCCGCTTAGCTGGAGGGCTTTTTTTAGTTGGAGAACCATTTTTTAATGAAGAACTGCCCGATTCACGCATAGTCGACACAGTTTCGCTCATATACGACACATAACCGCTCATAGAAAATAAATTCGTTAATTTTATAATGGTCTCAAAAAAACATGTAGTTCTTTATATTCATTTTTTATCAAGACATTTCAATTTGGATTGAAAAAAGTGATTAATAATTAAATTATGATCATGATATTGCCCAAAATGAAATTTTATTGCATTTGTATACAATTTTTTAATTGTGCTACATTTTTAAAAAAGGGGATTTTTATGATAATAAAAAAGAGATCTGCTCAGTTAAATTTCTTGGGCCAAGCAGCGTTAAAGAAAAGGCTTGATATTGCTCACCACAAATTCAATGATGTGGAAAGTAACTATTTTAGATCGAAAGCAGGTGTTTCAGGTGAAGATTTTGTCGATCAGCAATTGGCACGGTATGAACATCCTGAACCGCATTTTATTATTCATGATTTGCATTTAAAAGCATCCTCGTTTTTTCAGATTGATAATCTTTTCGTTACTCAATCCTTCGCATTAATTATCGAAGTGAAAAATATTAAACACACTGTTGATTTAATGCAAAACCCTCATTTCATGAAGCAAACGAGTCCAGAAGGTAAAGTAGTTATTATGGATAGTCCAGAAGAACAGTTAGATAAAAATATCGTTTGGTTAAAAGATTGATTGTTAAGAAGAAATTGGGTTTTACCAGTAGTAGGAGTAATCGTTTTTACAAATTCAGATTCTCATATCATTCCAAATAACTGCAAGTATGATATTGTCAGGCCGAGATATTTAACAAAAAAGATTAGAAAAATGGTGACTATTAAGGAAGTTCTTAGCCCGGAGCAACTAATTCGGCTAGGTGAGGAATTGTTGATAAATCATAGGGACTATGAACAAAAAGCATTGCATGCAAAATATAATCTTACTTCAACAGATATCATAACAGGAGTCGAATGTCCGGTATGTTTTGAAATCGGTATGAAATGGTCGAATCGAAAATGGGTGTGTTCCAATAACCATATTTCTACGAATGCACATCTTCAAACGTTAGAAGACTACTTCTATATCTTTGGACCGGAAATTAACAATACTGAATTCCGAAGGTTTTTTCACATAAGTAGCAAAGATGTAGCAGCACGCATGTTAAAAAAACTGAGTCTAAAAGAGATCGGTAAAGGAAGATGGCGCAGATATCGCAAACCATTATCAAAACAATAAAAGCAGAATTGTTAAGGACATCCACCGTTGTTGGATGTCCCTTGTTTTTGTGAAACCGCTCATAGTCAAAAAAGATTCGCGCGTAGCCACGTCTTTTGAGCTCGTAGTCGACAGAAATCCGCTTATAGACGACACGAAACCGCTCATAGCATGTGCAACAATATAGAAAGAAAAGCTGATTTGTTAAGGACATCCATCGTTGCTGGATGTTCCTTATTTTTGTGAAACTGCGAATAGTCGACAGAGATGCGCTCATAGACGACATGAAACCGCTCATAGAGAGTTTCACTATTAAGGAAACCAAATATTAACCACAAAAAACAAACCACTTCCAWWTGGAAGTGGTTTGTTTTTTGTGGTTAATAACTACGTTTATTCATTCTGTCTGCTTCTTTGTATGCGTCGTAGATTCCCCAAATCCACACGAGTGGGAAGGTGATGAATCCGATTAAGACGAACATTAGAGCAGCATTGATCATTTGGACAACAATTAAAATTAAGCCTTTCATTATCTGTCCATTATATATTTGTCCGACGCCGGTCCAAAAGAAACTTAATACGGCGGCGATGCCAGGATTTTTTAACATAAGATATACCTCCTTACTTTTCCGATACTTATGTATACGGATGAAAAGCGAAAAAGTTTCACATTGGATCCGTCATTGCCCAAATAGCGATGGAGGTTTGTGGACTCTTATTTACAAAACGATGGGAAAGATGACTATCAAAGTAGATGCTATCGCCTTCATCAAGGTCATAAAATTTGTTGTCAATTTCTACTTGTATGGATCCTATTAAAACAACTCCGCACTCTTCACCAGTGTGAAAAACTAACGGATTGTCCGAAACTTCGCCTGGCGCTAAACTCAATTTAAATAAGCTGATCTGCTTGCCAAAACTAGGTGAAAGGACTTGATAAGTGGCGTTTGGACGAATTCGTTTCAACTCAACTTGTTCATTTTTTCGGGTTACAGTTACGTCTTGTTGATTATTCGCCTCGAAAAAGCTGAAGACGGGTACTTTTAGGCAATGACTCATTTTCCATAAGGTTTCAAGTGAAGGAGACACTTGTCCGCGCTCTATTTGAGAGATCATACTTTGACTGACTCCTGCTTTCTTTGCTATATCGTCCGCAGTGAATCCTTGAGATTTGCGTAAATGTCGTATTCGTTTGCCAACTTCCTCTTTTGGAAATTCCATTTAACCAAACCTCCATAATTCGATAATCATTTATTTAACTATATTCTATTTTACACATTTTTATCCAATCTGACAGAAAAATATTAAATATTCTTAATTAACAAATAGTTAATACATGATAACTGCATTCACAGCTCAACCATAGACGGAACATCCCTCAACTGTCTTTCAAATTGCAGCAAAGAAAATCCCTATACATACACTAACTATTCGCATATACTGTATACAGAATACACAACAACTAAGAAAGTAGTTGAACCGCGTTGAAGAAGATTAAAAAACCTGAGTCGCTCGCGGATCAAGCGTATAACTTAATTCGCAAAGATATTCTTACGGGTATATTGGCGCCTAATGAAGAGCTGCGTGAAGAAAAATTAGCGATTGAATTAGGGATTAGCCGAACACCACTTCGTGAAGCCATTCGTCGTCTAGCGACTGATGGACTCGTCGTTTTGAAAACAGGCAAGCCAGCAAGTGTTTCATCATTCACGAAAGAAGATGCACTACATCAAATGGAAGTACGTAAATTGCTTGAAACATACAATATTGAACAAGTTGCACGTTTCGTGACGCCTACGTTCTTAAATACCCTAAGAGATAATCTCAAACTCCAAAAACATGCGTCTGACAAAAATGATTTTCACGAATTTATGGAACTAGACCGCGAGTTTCATTTAATACTAGCGAATCAAAATCCAAATACGAAGTTACGCGAAATGATTCATACCATTAATACTGGCGTCAATCGCGCCTTCCTGATCCTAGCAAATACGTACCCAATCTCGGCAATGGAAGCGAGTGGGGAGCATGAAGATATCTTTACCGCACTTGAAAATAAAGATGAAGTCGCTGCAACAAAAGCCATGCTGGAACATATGGATAATATCGAAAGAAGATTTCTTCATTACTATAAGAAAGGTTGAAAAACCATGCCTCTTACAATAAACGAACGTATAACTAAGATTGCCGTTTCAGGCATTCGTCAATTTTCCAATCAGCTAGTCCATTATCCGGATGCAGTGAATTTAACAGTCGGACAACCAGACTTTCCGTCACCAGAGCGAGTCAAACAAGCGGGGATTTCGGCAATCGAGAACAACCTTACTGGATATTCTCATAACGCTGGCTTGATCGAATTACGTAGCGTAGTCTGTCAATTTTTTAAAGAAAAATACAACTTTGCCTACAAAGCTGAAACGGAAATCATCATTACCATCGGCGCAAGTGAAGCCATCGACAACGTATTCCGAACCATACTGGAAGAAGGGGACGAAGTCATTTTACCGGCGCCTTGTTATCCAGGGTACGCACCGATTATCACGATGTGTGGTGCAAAGGTTAAGTATCTCGATACTTCCGATACAGGCTTAAAACCTTCTCCGGAACGCTTGAAAAGCATGATTACAGAGAAGACGAAGGCTGTGTTATTCAATTACCCATCGAACCCAACTGGCGTCACCATTGAACCACAGGAAATGGATGCTTTAGTTGAAGTGTTAAAAGAGCAAGAAATTTATGTATTATCGGATGAAATTTACAGTGAAAATACGTTCTCAGGTGTGCATCGATCATTTGCATGTTATCCAGAGTTACGAGATCGTTTATTCCTCATTCACGGGTTATCGAAATCGCATTCCATGACTGGGTGGCGTATCGGCTTTTTGCTAGGTCCTGAAGCACTAATGCAACATTGTATTAAAATTCATCAATACAATTCGGTTTGCGCTCCACTTCCTAGCCAGCATGCTGCGATTGAAGCACTTGGGGAGAGTAAGGATGCTCCTGAAGAAATGAATAAAGAGTATGTGGCTCGTAGAGATTATATTTATGGACGACTAACAGATATGGGACTAGACGTTGTAAAACCAAACGGAGCTTTTTACATTTTTCCTTCTATTAAAGAATTCGGTATGACATCGTTTGAGTTTGCAACTAAGCTTCTTAAAGAAGGCGGATTAGCATGTGTGCCAGGCAGTGCTTTTAGTGAACATGGTGAAGGTTTTATTCGCATCTCGTATGCATATGCGATGCCGGTTTTAGTCAAAGGAATGGATAGATTAGAAGGGTATATTAACAAATTAAGACAACCGCAACAGTGAAATAATAGACGTAGCAAGGGGGAGTAGCATCATGACAGAACTAATGTGGTCAACACCAGAAAAGCTCCGCTCATTATTATGTGAAGTAGTAAGTTGGAAGAGTATGACTCTATCAGATGGTGAACGGGAATTTCCCTATAAAATTCAGTCAAAACTGCAGAACATTCCATATTTCATGGAGCATTCTGAACTGATCGAACTGACAGACGCGGACCAAGGGCGTAAATTTCTTACTGCTTTTTATAAACATCCGCAGGCAACAGAAACGATTGTCTTAATTAGTCACTTCGATACCGTCAATACGGAAGAATATGGGGACCTAGAGGCATTGGCATTCGAACCTGAAATGTTAACGAAAGCGTTGCATGAGAGAAAAGACGAATTACCAGATGATGCACGAATCGATTTAGAATCAGGCAATTATTTATTCGGTCGAGGCACGATGGATATGAAGATGGGACTCGTGTTACACATGAGTTTAGTGGAGAAAGCCAGTGAAGAACAATGGCCAATCAACCTCATTTTGCTAACAGTACCAGATGAAGAAGTAAATAGTTCTGGGATGAGAGCGGCTGTTTCTAAATTAAATGATTTACGCGACCAGCATGGTCTAACATACAAACTGTTTTTAAATAGTGAACCGATTTTCGCTCAAAAACCTGGTGATGATAAATATTATTTATATACAGGATCAATTGGTAAAATCATGCCGTCCGCTCTTTTTTATGGGATGGAAACACATGTGGGGGAACCACTCAGTGGAATCACGGCCAATTATATCGCGTCCTATTTAACGCAACGAATGGAATTCAATCCGTTATTCCAAGAAACTGTTTTAGGAGAAACGACGCCATTACCTGTAACGATTCAGCAAAACGACTTGAAAATGGAGTATTCTGCACAAACATCTTATCGAGCAACAGCCTTGTATAACGTCTTTGTCATGAAACGCACCGCAGCAGAAGTTATGGAGTTATTTAAACAAGTAGCAAATGAAGCGGCAGATGATTGTAACGCAAACTATCAACGTATTTGCTCCCGTGAAGGAGTAAATCCAGTCGGCGAAATTCGAGTATTAAAATATGAAGAATTGTTAAAACATGCAGTCGACAAATTCGGTTCAGATTATGTAGATACTGTGAAGACGACTGTTCGCGACCATATGGAATGGGACGATCGTGAAAAATCATTCCGCATTGTAGATACGCTGATGATTCAATGCCAAGAACTTGCACCGGCAATGGTTCTACTTTATGCGCCGCCTTATTATCCAGCAGTAAACACGAGCGAAGATCCTTTAGTAGAAGAGTGTGTTAGGTTTGTAAAGCAGTTCGGTACTTCTGAGTTTAATCTTTCAATCGAACGCATCCATTATTTTAATGGGATATCTGATTTAAGCTATGTAAATTACGAAGATGACAAAGGTGGATGGCAAGTATTCGAAGCGAATACACCAGTATGGGGAGACACATACTCCATTCCATTTGCTGGCATGCGTGAACTGAACGCACCAGTTCTTAATGTTGGTCCATTTGGAAAAGACGCTCACAAAAAAACGGAGCGTCTGCACATTCAAAGTGCCTTCGTTGAATTACCTAAATTACTTGAAAACATGGTTCAAAGCATACTTTTTGAAAAAATAGAAGCATAAATAAATAGCATCTGCAACCTAAGAAGGTATTTACTATTTCATCGAAACTCTGGTATTTATCGTAAGTCGTAATGGACAACTAATTGCTAATATTATGCTGTGTTTTATTCATAAGAAATGAATAAGGTAATCACTTTGCATTTATCTTGTTCACCAACAGCTATAATTTGGAGAGCGTTTTAGTGTATCCGATTGATTCTACATTACCACTAACTATTATTTGGATATTAAAGCAGTAGAGAAATTCTATTAATGCTAGATGCCAACCCCTTCACTATTAAAATTAGGAAGGGGTTTTTGTATTTTATAATCGCTCTCGATTTTATTCTAAAGATTTAGTAAATTCACTATCCTAATTAACCTGTTTTTGGTAAAGTAGTGATGTAAGAGGTCTGTCTTACATAAAAAAGGAGGATCATTGAACATGTCTAAGATATTCAAGAATAAGAGATTTCTAGCTTCAACTGTAACCCTAGCAGCAGTAGTATTAGCGGTAGCTCCAGCAGCAGAAGCGTCAGACGAAATTGCCTTTACAGATGTTAGCGAACGTTATGCAGATGCTGTTAATTTCCTAGTTGGAAATGGTATTACAAGTGGTAAGACTACTACTTCATTCGGAACTTCAGAGAGTATTACACGTGTAGATGCATCTGTATTAATTGCAAATGCACTAGGCGTGGATAAGGATGCTACATATAAAGATTCTGGGTTTACCGATGTACCAGCACGAGCTAAATGGGCAGTTGATGCATTGACTGAGTTAGGCGTGTTCAACGGATTTGATGAAGACACATTTGGATCTCACAGCTATTTAACTCGTAATCAAATAGCTTTAATTCTTGCAAATGCAGCTGAACTAGATATTAATCTAAATGTAACGAAAACTAAATTTACAGATGTTAATGAACGTTTTGCACCTTATGTAGATGCTCTGGTAAAAGCTGGAATAACATCTGGTAAAACAAACACGAAATTCGGTGCAGATGATAATGTACAACGCGGTGAAATGGCTATTTTCATCGAACGTGCAAAAGAGCACTTCGGTTTCATGGACTTAATGGTTATGCATACAAATGATACACACGCATACTTGGATAATGCACCTCTTCGTGCAACAGCTGTAAAAGAAATCCGTGAAGCTCATGACAACACATTATTACTAGATGCTGGAGATGTATTCTCTGGAGATCTATACTTTAATAAATATCAAGGCAAAGCTGATCTTGCATTCATGAATTATATCGGTTATGATGCCATGACTTTTGGAAACCATGAGTTTGACTTGGGTTCTACTGCAGACGGACATAAAGCTTTAAAAGAATTCGTAGCAAATGCTGAATTCCCAATGGTTTCATCAAATGTCGACTTCTCAAAAGATGAATTATTTGCAGGTTTGCAAAACGACAGATATACATTTGATTACAACAATGGTGAAATTTACAACGGCGTTATTGCGAATGTAAATGGTGAAGCAGTAGGGATTTTCGGATTGACGACTGAAGAGACAAAAAACATCTCTAGTACAGGTGAAGTAGAAATCACAAATTACATTGATGCAGCAAAAGAAGCGGTAGCAGCTTTTGATGCAAAAGGTGTAGATAAAGTTATCGCGTTAACACATTTRGGATTTGATGATTCCGAGAAATATGATAATGATAAGTTATTAGCAAAATCTGTTGAAGGCATTGACATTATCGTTGGTGGACACACACATGCAAAAGTAGAAGAACCATTCGTATCACAAGAATTTGAAGCACCAACACTCATTGTACAAGCCAATGAGTACGGTAAATTCTTAGGTACGTTGGATGTTACTTTCAATCCTTGGGGTGAAGTAACTTTATATGGAGGCGAATTGCTAGATACATCTAAAGACATTACACCAGATCAAGGTGCTGTTGATGTATTGGCAACATACAAAGCGGGTGTAGAAGAGCTTAAAACACAAGAAACCGGTGCAGTTGCAAAAGTAGCCTTAGATGGTAGCCGTTTAGCTGACAATGAAGACGGTTCTGGTGTTCGTACATCTGAAACAAACTTAGGTAACTTGATGACAGATGGTATGTTAGCTAAAGCCAAATCAATTAACTCAAAAACGACGATTGCTATACAAAATGGTGGGGGAATTCGTGCATCTATGGATCAAGGGCCGATTACGGTTGGTGAAGTATTGAAAGTTATGCCATTCGGTAATGCATTAGCAATCATGGAAATAACAGGTACAGAATTACTTGGAGCTCTTGAAATTAGTGTAGGTCAAGCACCAAAAGAAAACGGTGGATTCCTTCATGTTGCAGGAATGAAATTCAAATACGACAGTAAAAAAGTTGCTGGAGATCGTGTAACAGAAGTTACGGTTCTTGAAGGTGATAAGTATGTTGCATTAGATGCTGCAAAAACATATACAGTAGCAACAAACTCTTTCACTGCTAAAGGTGGAGATGGTTTTACAATGTTTGGGAAAGCTTATACAGAAGGTCGCGTATCTGAGCCTGGATTTGTCGACTACGAAAACTTCATCGAATACATTACATCTTTAGATGAAGTAAACCCAACAGTTGAAGGGCGAATTGTTGACGTTAGCAAAGTTATTCCAACAACATCAAATTAATAAAAAAAATCTGATCAGCAATTGCTGGTCAGATTTTTTTTATTAACGATTCATTGATTTATGTATCTGTGCAGAACGATTTCTAATCCCGAGTAATTTTATATACTATTATTCTACAATTATTTAGTTGAATGGATTTTACAATCAATATTGAAGAGAATGATGTGAAATGTCTTGTATTTCATTTACATTTCTAAAGTTTATTGAATTTATTAACTAAGATGACAAATAGGACAAAAAACACATTAATTTCCTCTCGAACTCTCTTTTGTGACAAAATAATCATATAAAAATGTAATTATTACAAAATATAGACCATATGAAATATAGAATTTTACAAATATATGACGTAAGCTAATTCTGGTAGATTAAAGTAATTAATGAAATTGGAGGACGAATGAGTGAAAAAGTGGATTAGTTTGTTGGCATTGATTTTAGTGGTGTCGATTTTTGCACCATTGAAACCAGCTTTAGCAAACACATCATTTTCAGATGTTGGAACGACGCATAGGGCACAGGCAGAAATTTATTATCTAGTTCAAGGAGGAATTGTAGGGGGAGTTTCTTCTACTCAATTTGCACCTGACAAACAAGTAACACGCGGTGAAGCTGCTGCTATGATCGGTCGTGCATTAGGTTTAAATGGAGAGCGACTGGCAACAAAATTCCCAGATGTATCTTCAAACAACTTCGCATCTGGCTACATTAAACAAATGGTTGAAAAAGGAATAATTTCAGGATATGCAGATGGAACTTTCCGTCCATATGCAACATTAACTCGCGGACAAATGGCTGTTCTAATGAATCGTACATTTAATTACGGAGCAAATACAGTCAGTGTGGCAAGTTCCACATTAATGGATAAAGGAATTGCTGCAGGTATTTCTGATGGTACTTTTGGGCAAGAACTCAACATCAAACGTGCGGACTTTGCTGTATTCTTAGCTCGAGGAATTAACACGAAGTTCCGTACAGCTCAAACAGAGACGTTTGATCGAACTATGTATGTAAATACAAACAATTTATACTTCCGAACTGGTCCTAATACTTTATACCCTTGGTTGAAACAACTTCAAATCGGTCAAGAAGTAAAATATTCATATTCAGTTGGAGAATGGTCTGTCATCAAGGTAGGAGGTGTAGTTGGATACGTACATAACACGTATATTCAATTACAAAAACCTTCAACAACTACTCCGCCACCAACATTGTCTGATTTAGTTGTAATTATTGATCCAGGTCACGGTGGGGATGATCCAGGTGGTTCAGGTAATGGATTTCTTGAAAAAAATGTGGTATTGAATGTTGCAAAACATATGAACTCTTATTTTGCAAAAACACCAATCAAATCATTTATGACACGAACAAGTGATTATTATATTACTTTACCTTTCCGGACTGAATTTGCAGCGAAAAATAATGGAGATGCCTTTGTTAGTTTGCATACAAATGCTTTAAATGGCGAAGCAAGCGGCCAAGAAACATTCTATTATGCAAAAACGGCATCAACGAATCCATATGTAAGCGAATCTCGTGCACTAGCAATCTATTCTCTAAATAGAATGCAAGAAACTTGGGACTTAAAAAATCGTGGAGTAAATCCTTTTGGTGATGGAAATTTTCATGTACTTCGTGAAAATACTATGCCTGCTACTTTAGTTGAATTGGGCTTTATTGATAGTCCAGAAGATATTGTTTATATTCGATCGGAAGCAGAACGTCAAAAAATGGGTAAAGCCCTTTTCTTGGCGACATTGGATTACTTTTATCATTATGAAGGAAGACAAGACGTGTTACCTTTATACAAACAATTCGGTGCAACACCTAGTAAAAAATTGCATTAATAATCAAGCTCGGAATGTGTAAAAACATTTCGAGCTTGTTTTAGGGTATTATTTTAGAAGTTACATAGAAAGAAGGTCAGGTCAATGAAGAAGTGGCTTGTTTTATTCATATTACTTGGTACGATTAGTTCGCCTACCAATATCTCTGCAGAACAATCTTCTAAATACCTAATACGCTCGACGGTATCAGATATTCAAAAAATTGAGGAACAAGAAAACGTAACAGCATCTTTTGATATCTTACCTATAGTCGAAATGGAACTGACTCCTATGGAATTACAACAAATAATAAATTCATATCCAAATGCAAACGCTTACCCTGTTAAAGATTACGAAAGTGCTTCTTTTACAGATAAAGTACCAACACAGTTTCCAATCATTAAAGCCGGGCCAACTCAAACAGTTCCCTATACAGGGAAAGGTGTGAAGGTGGGAGTTTTAGATACGGGAATTGACATTGATCACCCAGATTTAAAAGTAGCGGGTGGTATATGTACAATGGATAAAGTTGAATATTGCTCAAAAGGTATAGCATATGATGATGATTCAGGTCATGGGACACATGTTGCTGGCATTATCGCTGCACAACAAAACAATCTTGGAATTGTAGGAATAGCACCTAATGTTGAACTGTATGCTATAAAATCTTTGGGGCAAGATGAGGGTTCATCCACAAGTATTGCCAAGGGGATTGAGTGGGCAATTAAAAATAATATTGATATATTAAATTTAAGCATTGTTACCGATAGTCCTGATGTTATTGTTCAAAGTTTTATTAAATCCGCTTATGACGAAAATATGATTATTGTCGGTGCCGCGGGAAACGAAGGTGATGGAACTAGATTAGATTCGGTTCAATATCCATCGAAATATGAACAAGTCATTTCGATATCTGCTGTAAACTTAAATAAATCCATTTTTAGTCAATCTTCTCAAGGGGAAAAAGTAGAATTAGCTGCTCCTGGAGTCCAAATAGTTAGTACTTTTCCGAAAGAACTAGATAACTTTGATACAAGCACAGATGGATATTATACTCTGTCTGGCACATCTATGGCGGCACCTCATGTCTCAGGAATTGCAGCGTTGTATAAAGAAAGATTTCCTAGTTATTCGAATAATAAAATAAGAGAAATATTGACCTTTAATGGAGAAGACTTAGGACTTAAAGGTGGAGATGTACATTTTGGTTTTGGTTTAGTCCAATACCTAAAAGATATTAATACTAACCCGTCTTTTAAATATGGACTATCCAAAGGTAAAATAAAAATATATCTTCAAAATAAAGAAAATGTCGAATCTATCGAATTAGTCTTTAACGGAGATGTAGTTAATCCAAAATCAGAAGGCGTTTGGGAAATGTACCAGGTAGCGGGTACACATAAAGTCGTTGCAAATTATGTCGAAAAAACTGGAATAGAGCATCGCAAAGTATTTTATATTGATGTCATTGAACCTGAGTTCACTGATATTACATCATCACTTTGGTACTCTAGTCACATTGCTTACTTAGGTTACAATGATATTATTTACGGAAAAACCGATGGATCATTTAAACCGAATGTCAATATTACTCGTTCTGAGGCGGTTGCTGTGCTAGGAAGAGCGATTGGGTTAAACGGAGAACAACGTGGAACTTACTTCAAAGATGTAGGAAGTGGTATATCTTCTTCTGGATATGTGCAGTCAGCTTATGAGCAAGGATATGTTAAAGGATACCCTGATGGAACATTTAGACCAACTCAACCAGTTACACGTGCTGAAATGGCAATACTGGTGGCTAAAATGTATGATTTACAATTG
>NZ_JBFUKT010000058.1:0-17715 GCF_056400705.1 Paenisporosarcina sp. P5_A11 | reverse complement strand
AAGTTGCATGAATAGATGAAAACGGGCCATGAGTGGATGAAAACATTACCTGAATGGATGAAATTATTACGATAGTGGATATAAAAGTAAAATCGTCTTTATGGCATAGAAATCGGATGTCCTTCTCGAGAGGATTGTTGTCTTTCTCCAAGCGAATGGATGAAAACATTGCGGAAATGGATGAAAACATTCCAGAAGTGGATGAAAAACAATAATGAGTAGACAGAAAAAAGTTAATGCTAGCCGTAATTTGTCGCAGCTCAGATTTTGAAAGGAAATAAATCCATAGCTAAAGACATTCAACCAAAATCGTAAAGCAATAAAACATAAATCGACCAGACACTATTCACAGACAATTCCGTATAAGAGCAAAACAATTGTGTCTTTTTCGACGATTTGTTACACTTACTTTGTAATTATTATAAAGTAGCATACAATCTGTCTTGATTTCATAGCTTGTTCACATTTTGAAACTTGTTTTAACAATGGCTATGCTATAATTAGAGGCATGAAATAGAACGTGAGAGGTGTCATGAAGCCATGCATACCATCGTAGTGGGTGTGAATTTTCGTACAGCGCCGGTAGAGATTCGCGAACGATTGTCCTTCGTAGAGTCTGATTTACCGCAGGCGATGCGAGCTTTACAAGAGCAAAAAAGCATATTAGAAAATGTAATAGTCTCGACATGTAACCGGACCGAAATCTATGCGATTGTCGATCAGTTACATACTGGACGTTATTATATAAAACAATTCCTTGCCAATTGGTTCAATATATCGATGGAATCGTTCTCATCTTACTTATTCATTTATGAAGATGATGGAGCAAGAGAGCATTTATTCCGAGTGACTGCAGGAATTGATTCAATGGTACTGGGAGAAACGCAAATTCTTGGACAAGTACGTAACAGTTTCTTAGAAGGTCAAGAACGTGGAACAACTGGAACGGTGTTTAATCAATTGTTTAAACAATCCATTACACTTGCTAAGCGAGCTCATTCAGAAACAGCTATCGGTGAAAACGCGGTTTCTGTTTCCTATGCAGCAGTTGAACTGGCGAAGAAAATTTTTGGTTCATTGAAAAACAAACATGTTGTCATTTTAGGTGCTGGAAAAATGGGTGAATTGGCGATTAAAAATCTTCACAGTAATGGTGCAGGTAAAATCACCGTTATTAATCGCACATTAGAAAAAGCTAAATTACTTGCAGATCAATTTGACGGTCATGCTAAATCAATGCAAGAACTACAATGTGCATTGCTAGAAGCTGACATTCTAATTAGTTCAACAGGCTCGACCGATTTTGTCATTGATTTAGAGTTAATGCAATTTGTTGAACGTATTCGCAAAGGGAAACCATTGTTTATGGTCGATATCGCGGTTCCACGTGATTTAGATCCACGCATTGGAGACCTTGCAAATGTGTTCTTGTACGATATTGATGATCTACAAGGTATTGTTGAAGCGAATTTAGCAGAACGACAACGTGCAGCAGATGAAATCATGCTGATGATTGAACTAGAATTGGTTCAATTTAAAGACTGGCTTGGTACATTAGGTGTGGTGCCTGTCATTTCGGCTCTTCGTCAAAAAGCTTTGCAAATTCAAACGGATACTATGGTCAGCATTGAAAATAAAATGCCTGAACTCACAGATCGTGAACGAAAAATTTTGAGCAAGCACACGAAATCAATTATTAATCAATTATTAAAAGAACCAATCCTACAAGCAAAAGAACTTGCTTCGTCTTCAAATTCTCATGAACAACTGCAATTATTCCAACAAATTTTTGGGATTGAAGAAGAAGTAAAACAAGAAAAAGAGCGTCAAATGTTAATTCCTAAAAAACAAGTGGAAGTTGTCGAAGAAGCACAAAAAGTTGTTAATCCACGCTATTCATATTAATTCAAGTTAGGAGGCGTTTTCGTATCTGTATGGTAAACTATACATGCGAAAACGCTTTTTTATGTCTGATGCGAAAAGGGGCAAGGTATGGCGGATATAACCATGACAAGGCTGCATGAAGTAATGGTTATCCTCTACGGAATCAGTCTTGTATTTTACTTCATAGATTATTTAGATAAGGATTCAAAAGCAAAGCGTATTGCATTTTGGCTAATAGGCACTGTATGGCTCTTGCAGACGGTTTTTTTAATCCTTTACATTGTCGAAACAAAGCGCTTTCCAATCTTGACGTTGTTTGAAGGCATTTATTTTTATGCATGGTTAATGCTTACATTATCCATCGTGCTTCACCTTACATATCGAGTGATGCTACCTGTATTTTTCTTAAATGTCATAGGCTTTATTTTTATCACCATTCATACATTCGGACCAGTTCAAATTGAACAATCTCCAATAGGGGAAACAATTCTTTCTGAGCTTCTAATTATCCATATTACATTTGCCATATTGTCTTATGTGGCATTTTCGTTATCGTTCGTCTTCTCAATGCTATATCATATTTTGTATCGATTATTAAAGAAAAAGAAATGGACCAAACAGTTTGGCAAATTGCCTTCTCTTGATCAAACAGAAAAAGGCATGACGATATCAATTGTCACAGGTATACCATTTCTTTTGGTTAGTTTGATTCTTGGGCTGCAATGGGCGTATGTTTCGATTAATGAGTTTTCATTGGCTGACGTGAAAATTTTCGGATCGTTTGTTTTATTATTTGTTTATGGCTACTTATTTTATCGGCGACAAAAAGGCACACTGCAAGGAACAAGTTACGCATGGGGACATGTCTATGCTTTCTTATTAGTATTAATTAACTTCTTTTTAGGAAGTCGTTTATCTGACTTTCATTTTTGGTATTAAAATTTAACTACATCTAAAGTGGGGTATTATCTATTATGAGAAAAATTATTGTCGGTTCTAGAAGAAGTAAATTAGCAATAACACAAACGAACTGGTTTATTGACCAAATGAAACAAGCAGGAGCACCATTTGAATTTGAAGTAAAAGAAATTGTTACTAAAGGAGATCAAATCGTAGACGTTCAACTATCGAAAGTGGGCGGTAAAGGTTTGTTCGTAAAAGAAATCGAACAAGCTTTGTACGATAAAGAAATCGATTTTGCAGTTCATAGCATGAAGGACATGCCTTCAGAACTGCCAGAAGGGCTAGTCATTGGATGTATTCCTCCTCGTGAAGATGCACGTGATGCATTCATTTCAACTGATCATGTGAAGTTTATGGAGCTACCAGTAGGGGCGGTTGTTGGAACAAGTAGTTTACGTCGTTCTGCTCAACTTTTATTATTGCGTCCAGACCTTGAAATTAAATGGATTCGTGGCAACGTGGATACGCGTTTAGCGAAACTTGAAACGGATGAGTACGATGCGATTATCTTAGCAGCCGCAGGACTTAAGCGTCTTGGCTGGAGTAACGATGTGGTAACTGAATATTTATCAGTTGAAGATTGTCTACCTGCAGTAGGTCAAGGTGCTTTAGCCATTGAGTGCCGCGGAGATGACGAAGAATTATTAGCTGAACTTGGAAAACTAACGCATTCAGACACATGGAACGCAGTTCATGCAGAGCGCGCATTTTTATATGCAATGGATGGAGGCTGCCAAGTACCTATCGCTGGTTTTGCAACGATGGAAAACGGAAGCGTTGAGTTTACAGGACTTGTAGCGTCTCCCGATGCGGAACAAGTATTTAAACAGTCTGCAACAAATGTTGAACCTGAAACAGCTGGTAAAGAAGTAGCGAAGATTTTAAGTGAGCAAGGTGCTTATGATTTGATCCAACAAGTAAGAGCCGATTTAAATGTCTAAAATCGGTGATTTGCGAGGACAAACCATTGTCTTTACAGGTCAACCGAAATCGAGCGAAGCTTTTTTAGAAGTTGAAAGACTTGGCGGTAAAGTGGAAGCTTTCCCACTCATACGAACACAAGAACTTACAGATCAAGACGATATTTTCATGTCAACATTGTCTAGCTATGATTGGCTCATTTTCACTAGTCAAAACGCAGTATCAGCTTTTGAACAGAAGCTAAATAGGCACAAGGTTGCTGCTAATACTCTAAGTTGTAAAATTGCTGCTGTCGGAAAGAATACAGCACGTGCGTTAGAAAAAATCGGATTTCAGGTGTCATTTACACCAACTACGTATAGTGCAGATGAATTTGTTCAACAGTTTCCACAAGTCTCGAATCAATCTGATTGTTGTTTATTTCTGAGAGGTTCCCTTGCAAAAGCAACAATTAAGGCGGGTCTAAGCCAACAAGTTGTTGAATGGACGGTTTATGAAACACTATTCGATATAGACAATGCGACACACTTGTCTACATATATAGCCCAACATCCAAATGTCTTCGTGGCTTTTGCAAGTCCGTCTTCTGTTAATATATACGCAACTGAAATTGCCCGGGAAGTAGGTTGGAATCAAATAAAAATTGCAGCTATAGGTCATGTCACCGCTGCTGCGCTATTAAATCATGGTGCGCCAGTTCATGTTCAAGCAACTACCTATACATGGCTCGCACTCGTTCAAGAAATCGCTAGCTGGAAGGATGATTTATACTAATGAAAGAACTTCAATTTAACAGACATCGCCGTTTACGAAATAGCGAAACATTGCGTGCAATGGTCCGCGAAACAAGATTACATACAGACGATTTAATTTACCCATTATTCGTTGCCGAAGGTGAAAATATTAAAAATCCGATTGCTTCAATGCCAGGAGTGTTCCAATTTTCTCTTGATCAATTAGGCACGGAATTAGATGAAATAGTATCCCTCGGAATCCCTTCAATTATTTTATTTGGAATTCCTCTAGAAAAAGACGCTGAAGGTACACAAGCTTATCACGATCACGGGATTGTTCAAGAAGCCATTCGTTTTGCGAAGAATCGTCATCCTGAATTAATTGTCATTGCTGATACTTGTTTGTGTGAGTACACGGACCATGGTCACTGCGGCATAATTGAAAATGGACAAGTGTTAAATGATCCAACTCTTGATTTACTAGCACGTACGGCAATTGCACAAGCAAAAGCAGGTGCAGATATTATTGCCCCGTCGAATATGATGGATGGATTTGTGTCAGCGATTCGCTACGGCTTAGATGAAGCAGGTTTTTCACATCTGCCAATCATGTCATATGCGGTTAAATACGCATCTGCATACTATGGTCCATTCCGCGATGCTGCGAACAGTACCCCACAATTTGGTGACCGCAAAACGTACCAAATGGATTCTGCTAATCGCAATGAAGCAATGCGTGAAGCGGCCACAGACGTGGAAGAAGGCGCAGATTTCTTAATTGTTAAACCAGCGTTGTCTTATTTAGATATTGTACGTGACGTAAAGAATAACTTCGACTTACCTATCGTTGCTTACAATGTAAGTGGTGAGTATGCCATGGTAAAAGCGGCAGCTCAAAATGGCTGGATTGACGAAGAACGAATTGTACTTGAAACATTAACAAGCATGAAACGTGCAGGCGCAGATTTAATTATGACGTATCACGCGAAAGACGTGGCGCGTTGGTTGGGGGCGAAATAATGGGACGTTCATATGAAAAATCTAAACAAGCGTTTACAGAAGCTGTTAAATTAATGCCAGGTGGCGTCAATAGTCCCGTTCGTGCATTTAAGTCAGTAGATATGGATCCTATTTTTATGGCAAGCGGTAAAGGCGCAACGATCACCGACATTGATGGCAATGAATACATCGATTACGTGTTATCTTGGGGACCACTAATTTTAGGTCACACTCACCCAGACGTTGTAGCTGCTATTCAAAAAGTAGCAGAAACTGGTACAAGTTTTGGTGCTCCAACACTTGTCGAAAATGACTTAGCTAAACTTGTGATGGAACGCGTTCCTTCAATCGAAATGGTTCGTATGGTATCGTCTGGAACTGAAGCAACGATGAGTGCGTTACGTGCTGCTCGCGGTTTCACTGGTCGAGATAAAATATTGAAATTTGAAGGTTGTTACCATGGACATGGCGATAGCTTATTAATAAAAGCGGGTTCTGGAGTCGCTACGTTAGGTTTACCTGATAGCCCCGGTGTACCGGAATCTGTTGCGAAAAATACCATTACGGTGGCATATAATGATTTAGAGAGCGTTCGTGCTGCGTTTAAACAACATGGTGAAGACTTAGCTGCTGTTATCGTTGAACCAGTTGCAGGAAATATGGGTGTTGTTGGTCCTGAACCTGGCTTCTTGGAAGGTCTCCGTGAACTATCAACTGAAAATGGAACAGTTCTTATTTTTGATGAAGTCATGACTGGTTTCCGTGTTGGCTACAATTGTGCACAAGGTCATTTCAACGTCACACCTGATTTGACTTGTCTAGGAAAAGTTATTGGTGGGGGACTTCCTGTAGGTGCTTACGGTGGGAAGCTTGAGATTATGTCTCGAATCGCGCCAAGTGGTCCGATTTATCAAGCAGGAACATTGTCAGGTAATCCACTTGCCATGACTGCTGGACTTGAAACCTTGTCTCGATTAACACCAGAAACCTACAATCATTTCAATCGTTTAGCAGACCAGTTAGAAGCAGGCTTCCGTGACGCGGCATCTAAATATCACATCCCACATACAGTAAATCGTGCTGGATCAATGATTGGGTTCTTCTTTACAAATGAAAAGGTGACCAACTACGATATTGCTAAAACATCTGACCTTCAGTTGTTTGCGAAATATTATCGTCTAATGGCTGAGGAAGGTATTTTCTTACCACCTTCACAATTTGAAGGAATGTTCTTATCTGCCGCTCATACATCTGAAGACATTGCAAAAACAGTAGCAGCATTCCATAAAGTGTTTGCTCAATTAGCTTAATTACTTGTCCTGGTACTCACATGAGTATCGGGATTTTTTGAAGAAGAGCAAGACAAGTGGGAGTGGTGAGTTAGCGTTGCGCAATTCTTGGATTATTTTACGTACATTTTTAATAGCCGCTTCGACGGGTGTCGTCTTTGATTGGATTGGCATCTTTTTACCTTGGTTGCTCGGACCCATGGTATCGTTACTACTTCTTCGACAATATACAAAAATCCAATTTGAATGGCCGAAACTATTGCGTCAAATTGGACTGATCTTTTTAGGAATACAAATTGGGTCATCATTTACAAAAGCATCGATTGTCCTGATGTGGAGTGACTTTCCTTTGATGGTTTTAATGACGTTATCGATTGTCGGTGTGGCACTACTTCTTAGTTTATTATTTATGAAAACGTCTGGTGAAACGATTGCCACGAGTGTGTTAGGTTCACTTCCTGGGGGTCTTGCACAAATGGTCCTTCTAAGTGAAGAAGTAGCGTCAGCGAATTCAACGGTCGTTACGTTAATGCAAACATTTCGGATATTTGTTGTCGTAACAGTTGTGCCTTTTTTTACAGCATGGATTCCACAAGGTACCCATATAAATGATGTGTCACTTGAAGAGCTGTCAACGTTTAACTTAGTTCATTTTGTGGTTTTTGCAATATTATTTTTAGCTTTTTTTGTGGGAATGAAGAAAATTCATTTTCCATTACCTGAACTTATGGCACCTATATTATCAATGGCGATTGTGCAGTTTGTTACGGCTCATCCGGTTGTAGAAGTACCTTCCATCGTATTGATTCTTTCACAGATCTTTGTAGGTGCGCATTTAGGGTTACAACTTGAAAAAGTCCGTAATCAATTATCAATTCGACTGTTTAGCGCAATTGTGCTGACGAATTTGGTTCTTATTGCATTTTGTGCAGGAATGGCATACATATTGACGTTCATTCATCCCATCAATACGTTTTTGGATTTCTTTATTAGTGCCGCACCTGGAGGCATTGCAGAAATGTCCATTACCGCTTTAGAAACGGGAGCGGATTTGTCGACAGTGACCAGTTTTCATCTATTCCGCATTTTCTTTATCCTGTTAATAGCAGGGCCAGTGCTGACTTATGCATTGAAGAGGTGGTTGAAAGCTTAACGAAGTTGAGGTGAATCTTAAAGGTATTTGCTTTGAATTAGAGCAACCTCTGCTGCCCTATGATCTATAGTAAAAAGAGGTGGGCTTGTGACTTCGTCACTTTGCCAACCTCACTTCTTTCAGATCATCTTGTTGCGGTGGTGCGTCATTCGCCACTTGCAAACCTGGATGCTCACAGTTTTGATGGTTCGGTTTACTAAATAATTAATGTAAATTTGAGTAGATATTCGGCCGAAGATACTATTTCGGCCTCTTTCTGCTTCTTTTATTTTCGTGATCATTATTCCATATAAAGAAAAAATAAGGCACGTCTTAATGTTTCTGTTTCATTAAGCTGACTAGTTAATGAGACGTGAATGAGCGATAAATCTCTCAAAATGAGTGATAAATATTTCACAATCGATTATTGCATTGTTCCAAGGCTGGCAAAAATCCGAGTGGCAAAGCAAAGGTGAGCTGGAACTTTAATATTTCAATAAAATATCAAATCAATTTTTACAAGCATAAAGGCTCGTTTACTCGCATAAAATCTTTCACATAGCATCGTGAAGGAGGACAAGAAGTGAATCAAGTTAATTGGAACCTTAAAGAAGTATTTTATTTCCCGGAAAGTTTTGGTGTACCAACAAGTGCTCAACGTATAGAGGTAAAACCGCAAGTCGAATTTCAACAGGTCAATGGGGTGAGCAGTTTATACGGTATTTATCATATTGCTGCAAATGTAACATTTTCGCCAGGTGAAAGTGAACATCACGGAACTTCTGAATGGATTTCGATCGAAGATCTAGACGTCAGCGGAGAAAATGGATATTTTGAATACGCAGTTCCCTTATTCGTAGAATTGCCACCTACGTATGTACATGGCAATAAACTACCAGAAATTGAATTGTCAGACGTGCAAGCAAATGTCACAGATGAAAAGGCCTTGAAAGTGGAATGGCAAGTTACATGCTCGTATGAAAAACCTCTCGAGAGGGAATCCTCATCAATAGGAAGTAATAGTGCAGCTGCAGTCGAATTACCAACTTCTGAGGAGAAAACAGCGACCAAAGAAGATGTAGACTTGCCATTTTTCTTACGAGGCTTAAAAGATGCCTACTCTGTTTACGAAGTTAGAAGTTAAATAATGTCTTTTTGAAACAATATCAATATGCCAATCAATAGACATAACAGTAAAAAATCGAATGTAGTCGGGATGAATATGGTTCGGATTAATTCGAATACTGTAATGGGTAGGATAATGTGTTTGCAATAAAAGCGAGTTTTCCGTAGCCAAGGGGGAAGCAAATAGGGGTTATATCCTCGTCTCATAATAAATCCTCCTTTCAAAAATACTTGACGGTAACATTAATCATTCGATACAATACGTATCAATAGTATTAATTAAGAAATGGTAATATAACTAAATAATGATGCATTGATTGGGAAGAGTAAAATGCTGTTGTTTTCATTAGAGAGGAAACGCTTGGTGAAAGTTTCCGTAAACACACATTTGAATGTCGCCCATGAGCAATTTCTGTGAAAAAATGAAGTAGCAGAAATCGGTTAAAAGCCGTTATATAAACTTGAGAGCGTGATGATTATTTTGTCATCTGCGAATAAAGGTGGTACCGCGAACAACTCCTTCGTCCTTTTTGTGACGATAGGAGTTTTTTTGTTTTTAAAAAAAGGAGGAACATATGATGACTGAACAACAAAACACACAGCTCCCAACGAAATATGATCCAAAGTCCATTGAACAAGGACGCTATGAATGGTGGCTTAATGGGAAGTTTTTTGAAGCCCAACCGGAAAGCGGCAAAGAACCTTATACCATCGTTATTCCACCACCGAACGTAACTGGTAAATTACACTTAGGCCATGCGTGGGACACAACGTTGCAAGATATTTTAGTACGTATGAAACGCATGCAAGGATATGATGCGCTATGGTTACCAGGTATGGACCATGCCGGAATTGCGACTCAGGCGAAAGTTGAAGAGAAACTTCGTTCTGAAGGCAAATCACGTTACGATTTAGGACGTGATGAATTTGTCAAAGAAACATGGAAGTGGAAGGAAGAATATGCTGGTCATATTCGTACACAGTGGTCAAAACTTGGATTAGGACTTGATTATTCACGTGAACGTTTTACACTCGATGAAGGTTTATCAAATGCCGTGAAAGAAGTGTTCGTTAAGCTTTATAATAAGGGACTCATTTATCGTGGCGAACGAATCATCAACTGGGATCCGGCAACGAAAACAGCATTATCCGATATCGAAGTTATTCATCAAGATGTACAGGGTGCTTTCTATCATATGCGATACCCATTAACAGATGGCACTGGATTTATCGAAGTTGCAACAACACGCCCAGAAACAATGCTTGGAGATACTGCAGTAGCAGTTCATCCTGAAGACGACCGCTACAAACACTTAATTGGTAAAACCGTTACGTTACCTATTGTTGGCCGTGAAATTAAAATCGTAGCTGATGATTATGTAGAAATGGATTTCGGAAGTGGTGCTGTAAAAATCACCCCAGCTCATGACCCGAATGACTTTGAAATCGGCAATCGTCACAGCTTAGAACGCGTGTTAGTGATGAATGAAGATGGCACAATGAATAAATTAGCTGGCAAATATGAAGGCATGGATCGTTTTGAATGCCGCAAACAAATTGTAGCAGACCTTCAACAAGCAGATGTTCTATTTAAAATAGAAGAGCATTCGCATTCAGTAGGTCATTCCGAGCGTAGTGGAGCAGTTGTAGAACCGTATCTTTCAACGCAGTGGTTCGTTAAAATGCAGCCGCTTGCTGACCAATCGATTAACTTACAAAAAGGTGAAGACAAAGTTAACTTCGTACCAGAGCGTTTTGAAAACACCTATTTACGTTGGATGGAAAACATTCATGATTGGTGTATTTCACGTCAATTATGGTGGGGTCACCGTATCCCCGCATGGTATCACAATGAAACTGGTGAAATTTATGTTGGACATGAAGCACCTGCTGACATTGAAAACTGGAAACAAGATAATGATGTACTGGATACGTGGTTCTCTTCTGCATTATGGCCGTTTTCAACAATGGGTTGGCCAGACGAAGCGAATGAAGAATTCAAACGTTATTACCCAACAAATGCATTAGTAACAGGTTATGACATTATATTCTTCTGGGTTTCTCGTATGATTTTCCAAGGTCTTGAATTTACAGGTAAACGTCCTTTTGACGATGTATTAATTCATGGTTTAGTGCGAGCTGAAGACGGACGCAAAATGTCGAAGTCTCTAGGTAACGGAATTGACCCAATGGAAGTTATTGACAAGTATGGTGCAGATGCACTTCGCTACTTCTTATCAACAGGTTCATCACCTGGTCAAGATTTACGTTTCTCCATTGAAAAAGTAGAGTCCGTTTGGAACTTTGCAAATAAAATTTGGAATGCTTCTCGTTTTGCCATGATGAATATGGAAGGCATGAAGTTTGAAGATATTGATTTAAGCGGAGAAAAATCTGTTGCAGATGCATGGATCCTTACTCGTTTAAATGAAACCATTGATCAAGTAACGAAACAAGCAGAGAAATATGAATTTGGTGAAGTAGGTCGTTCACTTTACAACTTCATCTGGGATGACTTCTGTGACTGGTACATCGAAATGGCGAAACTGCCATTACATGGTGAAGACGAAGATGCGAAGAAAATGACTCGTTCTGTATTGGCGTATGTTTTAGACAATACTATGCGTTTATTACATCCATTCATGCCTTTCATCACTGAAGAAATTTGGCAGAGCCTACCACACGAAGGTGAATCAATTACAATAGCGGCATGGCCGACTGTAAACGAATCATTAACGGATAGCAAAAAAGCATCAAGTATGAAGTTGCTGTCAGATATTATTCGCTCTGTTCGAACAATTCGTGCTGAAGTACAAACACCAATGAGCAAAAAAGTCCCATTATATATCTCGGCAAAAGATGCAGAAACGTTAGCGGTACTCGAAGAAAATGCGATGTACTTAGAGAAATTCTGTAATCCAGAACCATTAGTTCTAGGTCAAGGAATTGAAGCCCCAGGACAATGTATGTCAAGTGTCGTGTCAGGTGCCGAACTATTCTTACCATTAGAAGGCTTAATTGATATCGCAGCAGAAACAGTACGATTAGAAAAAGAGCTTGAGAAGTGGGCAAAAGAAGTTAAACTCGTTCAAGGTAAACTGTCGAACGAACGATTCGTATCAAAAGCTCCAGAAGCAGTTGTAGCTGAAGAGCGTGCGAAACAACAAGATTATATCGAAAAACACGCAATCGTTGAAAAACGTTTAGCTGAGTTGAAAACTTTATAAAAATGAGGGCGTCCTGATAACTCGGACGCCCTTTTTTTCGTAGTGGGGGGAGATCTCAGTCTGACTTTTCGAGGTTGACGTCTGAAAAAATGGTGTCGACGTCTGAAAAAAGAGACTTCACGTGTGAAAAATGGACCGTAACGTCTGAAAAACTTCAACCTCAAAGAATTTATAGTGACATAAAAATTTCATTAGTCACTAGAAATAATTTCATATCTTTTCTTCGAATGAACATGATAGAATTAAGTGAATTCACAGAAGTTCTGGGAATATTCAGATTGAGGAGTGACCTATGTGTTTACATCAGTTGATAAAGTAATTGAATTCATATATTCCATGGATCAGAAAACGGAACGCAATGGTCGACTAAGTCGTATCACAGCTATCTTGTCAGTCCTCGGAAATCCACATGAAGCTTTCCGTTCTGTACATATTGCAGGTTCAAACGGTAAAGGATCCACTTTGAATGCTCTAAAAGAAATATTAATTGCAGATGGCCTCCAAGTGGGGAGTTTTATTTCACCTCACCTTGAAAAAGTAAATGAACGCATCATGATGAATGATGTAATGATTACAGATGATCAATTTGTCCAATATATGAACGACATTTATCCACTGTTGGAAGTAGGCCAAGTTGGCGAGGGGTCAAACTTTTTTGAAATATTAACCGTTATCGCCTTTATGTATTACCGCGATATGAAAGTTGACATTGCCTTAATTGAAACTGGTATTGGTGGTAAATTCGATTCAACGAATGTGATCACACCTTTATTATCGATTTTGACGTCTATTTCTCTTGACCATACGCAAATTTTAGGCGACACAATAGAAGCTATTGCAATGGAAAAAGCAGGAATTATTAAACCAATGGTACCTGTTATAAGCGCTGTTAAGGCTAAGCAAGCAGTACAAGTAATCGAGAATAAAGCGACCCTAGAACAAGCTCCAATCATTCAACTGTATAAAGACTTCTTCATTGAAAATGTGATGCAAGAAGAAAATCAACAACGTTTTACATATCAATTTAATGACAATTTGCTATCGAATTTACTGTTAAAGATGAAGGGACATCACCAAGTCGAAAATGCATCTCTTGCTATTTCAGCAGCACTGTTGTTAAACAAATACTATGGCTTCTCCATTTCCGAAGACAGCATACGTCACGGATTGATTACTTCAAGTTGGGCAGCTCGATTTGAAGAAGTTCTACCAAATGTAATTATTGACGGGGCACATAACCCTGCAGGCATGGAAGTGCTTCTTCAAACCATACATCAACGTTATGCAACCAAAAACATTCACGTAGTCTTTACAGCACTTCAAGATAAAGACATTACTTCAGTTCTTCAAATGTTAGACGAAATTGCATCGAGCATTACCGTGACAGAAATTCATGTGAAAAATGCAGAGGTTGCTAAAGTTATTTTTGAAGCAACAAGCCATCCGCAAAAAGAGTTAGTACTAAATTGGCAAGATGCACTGGATCAAACATTAGAGAAATTAGACAATTCAAGTATTGTTCTCGTCACTGGTTCTCTGTACTTCATGTCATTAGCCCGTCCTTACTTAATACAAAAAGCACAAGCAAAAGTAGTTTAAAAATTGACCCTGCCTTAAGTTTAAGGTGGGGTCACTTTGTTTGAAGAAAGGAGAGACAACATTGATACCAAAATTTAATGACTATAAACAACGTTTTGAAATGGAAAGTAAAACGACTATTGAACCTGGACTAGATGCTGTTACGGAGGCATTAAACAAAGTAGGTAACCCTCATCTGAACCTTCAATTTATCCACGTGGCTGGCACTAATGGCAAAGGATCGACCATAAGTATGATGAACGCAATGCTTCAAGCACATGGAGTCAAGACCGCGTGTTTTTATTCACCTTGTTTTATGGATGTACATGATCAAATTCAATTAAATGGACAATACATATCCTCGCAACAATTAGGTGATCTTTTTATACGTGCGAAAGAAGCGGGACTTAGCGGACTGCTAACTGATTTTGAATTATTAACGGTTCTCGCATTTATGGCATTTGGACAATTTCAACCACAAATTGTACTACTAGAAACAGGAATGGGCGGCAGGTTTGATAGCACGAATGTAATCCAACCACTAATTTCTGTTATTCCAAGCATTGCATTAGAACATGAACAATTTTTAGGGAACTCGATTGAAGAAGTAGCTTTTCATAAGGCGGGAATCATTAAAAAAGGAATCCCTGTCGTCATTGGTCCACTTGTGGAAGAAGCTGAAGGAGTTTTGGTAACGGAAGCGTTAAAACTTAAATCACCACTGTTGAAGGTAAATCAAGATTTTTCGTTAAATAAAGGGACCTTCGAAAGTAGTGTTAAGCCACAAATCAGGAATATTGTAGTGCCACTACCAGGATCACACCAAATTGATAATGCAGCATTGGCAATTCGAACTGTTTTGTATGCTATGGAGAAACTTAAACTTACTATTAATGAAGATTTGATTCGTATTGGATTAAGTCACACATTTACTCCTGGTCGTTTTGAAAAAATTACAGACAATTTATATTTTGATGGCGCACACAACCCTGCAAGTGCCCGGGCACTCGTGAATACAGTAAAAGAAATTTTCCCAAATACACCTGTTCATTTTTATATCGGAATGATCAAAGGTAAAGACGCAAAACGTATTTTGCGGATTTTTGAAGAAATCTCATCAAATTTTACATTTGTGGATTTTGAAGATGTGCGTTCAATGCCTTCTTCGGCTTTGTCGAAATTTAGTGAATCAGCCTTAGTTAACGTGACAAAAGAACCACTTGAAAACATTGTGAAAACCATTTCAGAAACACATGTGACAATAGTAACGGGGTCCTTATATCTCTTGTCTGGCCTGCGTTTGAAAGCTCTCGATATGTTTAATATTGATCAAAGATAAAAGATGACAAAACTTTCTAACTTTGGTACGATGTATTTTGTACTAGATAAATGGAACTAGATTGGAAGGGTTGCTTATGGACATTTCTAAACGAATACAAAGATTGATTTGGGCCATATGGGTTATATTTGTTCCATTTGGTATTTATCTTCTCTACCAATTCCAAGCTCCCGGCGAAATTAACTGGCCCATTTTAGTAGGGTATACCGTACTTTCCATACTAACGACTTATTTTCCTTTTAAAGTAGCTGGTACCACCATATTTTTAGTTCAATGGATCAATCTCGCTATATTCTTAAAATATGGGGTGTTTGTTGAAGCGATTGTCATGCAACTCGCTGTTATTCCATTAGCATTGCAATTGAAAATTGGATTCAGTGATTTCTTTCGAGCATTATTTAACTCTTTCATGTTCTTTATGGTATCTGTTATAAGTGGTGTCTCCGTCATATTGTTGGGCTACCAAGTAGGATCACTTGAATTAAAAGACATTATCTTATTCGGATTTATCTATCAAATAATTAATATGTTTACTAATCATGTAATTTTGTATATATATCTTAAATTAACAAAACAGGAAAACGAAGGATTTTTCGGGTCAGACATATTTTGGGATTATGCTGGAATTATCGTCACTTTCCCCTTCGGAATTACTCTATATTTACTCAATGAATATGTTTCTACCGCATTCCTACTATTAGGAGTTCCGTTCTTAATCATTACATTCCTTATTCGTTTGTATAGTAATTCCGAACGGGTTAATGAAGATTTGAAACAAGCAACTGAAATAGGACATGAACTCGCAGATCGACTAACGGGTGTTGAAATTATTGACTTGTTTTTAACTAAAATAAGTAAAATGTTACCTGTAGATTATTCCTATATTCTAGACATTAGAAACGGCAAACTAGTCTTCTTAAAAGCGATGGAAAAAGATGTGGATGTTGAAATTGACCTCTCTCATGAAGATTTATTAAAAAGTATTGCAGGCATTGTTTATAACAAAGAGAAATCTATTTTATTTAATAAACAATCCGATTGGAGAAAGGTAAGCTCAGGATTTCTTCCAGAGGATGCAGAAAGTGTCATATCCGTTCCAATCAGTAGAAATCAAACAATGGAAGGCATATTGGTTATTGCCTCAAGGAAAAAATACGCATTCGAATCGTACCAGCTGCAAATTCTTAGTCTTTTGTGTTCTTATTTTGCTGTATCCCTTGAAAAAGCCCGTTTTGTGCAAGAGGCAGTTTCGAAAAGCGAACGTTGCGGGTTAACGAAACTTTACAATTATCGCTACTTAGAACAACAACTTGAAATTAATATGAATGATTTATTAAATGGAGAACTTCGTCAATTATCCTTATTGATGATGGACATTGATCATTTCAAAGCTATCAATGACACTTATGGTCATCAAAGTGGAAATGACATATTATTTGGCTTAGCTAGATTGTTAGAACGAGAAGTAGAAGATTTAGGAATTCTTGCAAGGTATGGTGGCGAGGAATTTGTCGTCATTCTCCCAAACTACTCAAAAGAACAATCATTAATCTTAGCAGAAGAGTTACGAACAAAAATCGAATCCACACCATTTGAAATCCGCACTGAACTTGAAGACAAACCACAACTAACATTAGTGCACATTACAACAAGCATTGGCGTATCAACAGCACCTGAAGACTGCGACGAAGCCATGGCCCTCATCCGCAACGCCGATCGCGCACTTTATATTGGAGCGAAGCGGGAAGGTAGGAATAGGGTTGCTGAGTATGTAAAATAGAAAAAACGCAGGGGCAAATAGTCTCTGTATTTTTTTGCGCAAATGTATCGAAAGAACGATATAATCCATTTAGAGAAAAAAATATTATACATATGCATCTGCTGAGTATGTTAAATAAACAGTAATTTACAAAAGAGTCTATAATAGTGGCTCTTTTTCTATTTATTGAGAATTTTATCGACATTTTCCTCTAACTATTAGATAATCAAACTATAATACTAGGGAGTGTGACTTTAGGATGAAAATAAGTGCTCCATTATCACGGCAGAATGGTTTATCACTTGTCGAAGTTTTGGCAGCCCTAGTCCTTTTAGGAATCGTATTTGTCGGAATCATGACTGTGTTTCCTCAGATGACACTTTTTAATGAACGGACAGATGCCAAACTGGATACTATGAACCTTGCAAGATTTGAAATGCAACATCTACAAGAAACACCCATAAAATTAAACGATAACTCAACCATTAGTACTATCTATTCAGCTTCAAATTATAAGAACGTATTAATAGAAGCTTTTCCGGTTACTCCTGCTGTGGCTACCCATAAAAAAATCAAATTCACATCAAACGGTTACGATTTTGAGATATTAATTAACCTCACTAGAGAACATGTATCTGATATTGAAAAAAATGCGAAGTTGGATTCAGTCAGTCTGCATCTCGTGACAATGACTCTTAAAAAAGATGGACAAAAACGTTCTGAGACATATGGATATATTGCTCAAAAGGAGGTATATCCTTGACC
>NZ_JBFUKT010000057.1:0-17898 GCF_056400705.1 Paenisporosarcina sp. P5_A11 | reverse complement strand
TATGACAGCTGCAGCTATGCGAGTCGGGGAAGATTTTGCTCGGAGGATGTTAACAAAAAACATGATAGAAACAACCATATAAATCGATTAGAAAGGAGATTACCTCATGGCTATTAATTCTGGAAAACCAATTCTAGTAACAGAAGTTTGTTTACGTGATGGCAGTCACGTCGTTGCTCATCAATTTACTGTTGATCAAGTACGAAATGTAACACGTGCATTAGATGACGCGGGTATGCACTATATTGAAGTAAGTCATGGCGATGGTTTAGGTGGTTCTACAATACAGTATGGTAAATCATTAGTTGATGAAATGTCTTTAATAGAAGCGGCTGTAGATGAATGTGAAAACGCGAAAGTAGCTGTTTTACTCATTCCGGGAATTGGCACTATAAATGAGTTGAAACAAGCAAGTGATTTAGGTGCTCGTTTAGTCAGAATTGCAACTCACGCGACTGAAGCTAATGTATCAGCTCAACATATTAATAAAGCACGGGAACTTGGTATGGAATCATTAGGATTTCTAATGATGGCTCACTCTGTTCCAGTTGAGAAATTAGTGGAGCAGGCTAAATTGATGGAAAGTTATGGAGCAGAGGCTGTTTATGTAACGGACTCAGCAGGTGCTTTACTACCACACGAAGTGCGTGAAAGAATAAAAGCACTTCGAAATTCATTGGATATTGAAGTAGGATTCCATGCGCACAACAATTTATCTGTTGCAGTTGCCAATACTCTTGTTGCAATTGAAGAGGGAGCTACACGAATTGATGGCAGTGTTCGTTGTTTAGGCGCAGGTGCAGGTAATACACAAACCGAGGTCTTGATAGCGGCACTGGATCGTATGAATATAAATTTGGGTATCGATTTATATAAAATGATGGATTTAGCTGAAGATATTGTTGGGCCTCTAATTCCAGGCTCTCAAGAAATTCGGAAAGGTAGTTTAGTTCTTGGCTATGCGGGTGTGTATTCTAGTTTTTTACTACACGCAGAACGAGCTGGAGCGAGATTCGGGGTCGATCCACGCGATATATTAATTGAATTAGGGAAAATGAAGGCAGTCGGTGGACAGGAAGATATGATTCTGGACGTTGCAGCTGAAATAGCAAAAAGAGATAAAGTGAGGGTATAAAAAATGACTCTACTAAAGGATAAAGAGAAAAGTATTATTGATTATTTATATAACGCAGAACGCGATGTAAAAGAAGTTATTAAAGTGACAGACGAATATCCAACACTGACTATTAAGGAAGCTTATGAACTACAAGATGGATTACTTGCACGTAAAAGAGCAGAGAGTGGTTCTAAGTTAATTGGAGTAAAGCTGGGCTTAACAAGTAAAGCGAAGCAAGAAATGATGGGAGTCAATGAAGCAATATATGGGTATTTGCATAGTGACATGCTTTCATTCGAATGGGAAGCTGTTGCATTTTCTGAGCTCATTCATCCGAAAATCGAACCAGAAATTGCTTTTTTAATGGCTGAAGACTTACAAGGAATAAATATCTCAGCTGAAGATGTCATTAATGCAACGAAATATGTGGCACCTGCCCTCGAAATTATAGATAGTCGCTATAAGGATTTCCGATTCACATTGGTTGATGTAGTGGCTGATAATTGTTCATCTGCTAAATTCTTAGTAGGTAGTAATTGGGTTTCGCCGAATTCAATAGATTTGAGCAATATCGGTATGGTAATGTCCAAAAATGGTAAAGTTGAACAAACTGGATCAAGTGCAGCTGTTCTAGGGAATCCTGCAACAGCTATAGCATGGGCAGTAAACGAGCTGGGTGCCCTTGGTAAAGGACTAAAAAAAGGCGATATTATTTTAAGTGGAGCTATGTCAGAAGCTATTGCATTTAACAGAGGGGATTCAGTAATTGCTGAATTTGATGGGTTAGGCAGTGTATCGATGTATTCTAAATAAGATAAGAAAAAATGTATATGAACAAACTATAAAACAAAAGAGAAAAACTCCGATTGCCCCCGGAGTTTTTCTCTTTTAAAAAAGATAAGAAAGTATAAGTTAGAGCTGCACTTTCCAACTTGAAGATTGGTTTTCGTCCACTCACTATAGGTTTTCGACCATTCAACTTGGTTTTTCGTCCACTCGTGTAACGTTTCCGTCCATTCGCTTTTCTTTTCTTAACTAGATTTTTTACCAAGATAAGCTTCAACAATTCTTGCATCTTCTAAAAGATCCTTTGCCTCGCCATTAATAATTACTTTTCCTGTTTCCATTACGTAACCGTAGTCGGCCACTTTTAGTGCTTGTTTTGCGTTTTGCTCTACCAAAAGGACTGTCGTTCCAGCCGCTTTAATTTCTCTTATCATCTTAAAGATATCAKCGACGATTAAAGGAGCCAAGCCCATAGAAGGCTCATCCAATAATAATAGTTTAGGTTTTGAAAGTAATGCTCGAGCGATGGCTAACATTTGTTGTTGCCCTCCTGAAAGGGTTCCACCAAGCTGTTCACTACGTTCTTTTAAAATAGGAAACTGTTCCATTACTTCTTCAATGTCTTTTTTAATGTTTTTATCACTTCGATGATAGGCACCCATTTCTAGGTTTTCCATAACGGTCATGGTTGATAATATTGCTCGGCCTTCAGGGACCAGTGCAATCCCTTTTCTAAGAAGTTGATCGGGTCTAAGTCCTGTGATATTTTCCCCTAAAAATTCAACGGTTCCATGTTTGGGTTTTAGCAAACCAGAAATGGTTTTCATTGTAGTCGATTTTCCAGCGCCATTTGCACCAAGAAGGGTTACAACCTGACCTTGTTCTACTTCAAGACTAACACCTTTGAGTGCTTGGATTTTTCCGTAAAAAGTTTCAATTCCCTTTACTTTAAGCAATTTGATCGTCCTCCTCTGAACCGAGGTATGCTTCAATAACTTCTTGGTTGTTCTGAATTTCTTCAGGCGTTCCTTCTGCAAGTTTTTTACCGAAATTCAACACGGCAATTCTGTCACAAAGTTTCATTACAAAGGGCATATCATGCTCAATTAATAACACGGTTACTCCTCGTTGCTGCACTTTTTTTATTAATTCGAACAAGTTTTCAGTTTCGGTTTCATTCATTCCAGCTGCAGGCTCATCTAGCAATAGCAGGCTTGGGTTACTGGCTAAAGCTCTTGCGATTTCAAGTCTTCTTTGTTGACCGTAAGCTAAATTTTCTGCAATTACATCTTCATAGTTAGACAAGCCAACTAATTCCAATAGCTCTGTTGCTACTTTATGTGTGTTTGCTTCTTCCTTGCGTTGGGATTTTGTGCGAAAAACACTTCTCAAAACTCCAGAGTTACTTCGGCAATGTCCACCTACTAATACATTTTCTAAAACTGACATTTGTGAAAAGAGGCGGATATTTTGGAAGGTACGACAAATCCCTTTATCAGTAATTTTGTGTGGTTTAATACCCGATATCTTTTCTCCATGAAAACTGATTTCCCCAGAAGTCGGAAGAAACATGTTCGTAATAACATTAAACATGGTAGTTTTCCCGGCTCCATTAGGTCCAATAAGACCAAATATTTCACCCTTATTAATTTTGAAAGATACATCGGTTAGAGCGGAGATTCCGCCAAAGTTTTTAGTTATGTTTTTTAGTTCCAGTACCATGGTCGGTCCTCCTTCTAGACTTAATCATGTTTTTAATCCATTTCAGAAGTGACACATCGATAATACCTTGAGGACGGAATGCCATCATTAAGATAAGAATTACACCGTAAATCATATAACGGTATTCACTAATCACGCGCAATGCCTCTGGTAATATCGTCATAAATGTAGCTCCAAAAATGGCTCCCCAAATTACTTCACTACCACCGAACACTGAGAAAATCAATATTTCTATAGCACGATGATATGCAAAATCGGCTGGACTGATATATGCCATAACATGTGCATATAATGCACCCGCAAAGCCAGCTAAAAGAGCTCCTTGAGTAAATGACAACACTTTATAGTAGGTAATGTTTATCCCCATAGACTCTGCAGCTTTTTCATCCATTTTAATCGCTGCGAACGCTCGGCCAACACGGGATTTATTTTGTCTAATGAAGAACCAGATGAGTAAAATATTTATCACGACTAGGAGGATAAGGACCATTAAATAGACAACTTGATTATTTCTTAAGCCAAGCATTTCTGGCTCAAATCCCATAGAAGTTACAGTTTTAAAGAGTTCTCTACCTAGATGTGGAACACCTGATAAACCGACGGCACCTTGCGTAACTGATTCCCAGTTAACAAAGATTACCCGGATGACTTCACCGAAGCCTAGAGTCGCAATTGCTAAATATACGCCAGATAATCTGAGGGCTGGAATACCAATTAGAATTCCAAATATGCCAGCAACTAATGCACCAAGAATAACACCAATGAAAATGGGTAATTCAAAGTGAATCGTTAACAAGGCAGAAGTGTATGCTCCAATCCCCATAAAACCTGCATTTCCTAAAGATAATTGACCTGAAGAAAGAGTTATGTAGATGCTTATTCCTAAAATGATGTTAATCATGATAAAGGAAGCAATTTGTAAATGATATGGATTTAGTAATTCTCCTAACATAACATCACCTTCCTGCCTCAGAGGTATTTTTACCGAAGAGCCCCTGTGGTCTTAATAGAAGAACGAAAATGATTGTAATAAAGGCTACAGCGTCACGATATCCTGAATCCCCATAAGCAACAATCATGGTTTCAGCTACACCCAGAAGTAATCCTCCTGCCATTGCACCTTTGACATTCCCCATACCACCTAAAATGATAATGGCTAATCCCTTAAGTCCCATGGATAGACCCATTTGCGGGTTAACAGAGTTAAACGCCATCCCAACTAAAATCCCAGCAATACCACCAAGTGCAGAAGCAATAATAACAGTGGTCGTTATGGTTCTTTTGGTATTCACACCAAGGAGACTGGCAGTTTCTAAATTTTCCGCAGTAGCACGGAGGGCCTTTCCTGCTTTTGTTTTTGAAAGCCAGTATGAAAGGATCAACATTAACGCAATCGATATGACAAATATCAAAATCTGCACAATGTAAATAGTTATAGAGCCAATCTGAATTTGGATTTCTGCAAAGGAATTTCGAAAAGGATGATTCCCTGCACCAAATATATGGTGGGAAAGATTTTCTAGTAAAATAGATACTCCAATTGTGCTTATTAATGGTGCAAGATGCGAAACACCTTGCTTACCTCGAAGAGGCCGTAACGCAATTCGTTCGAGCATGTAACCTAACATCGCTGTTACTGCGATTGCTGCGATAAACGCAATCCACAATGGTAATCCTAAAACACTGGTAACCAATACTCCGATGAACGCACCGATCATGAAAATCTCACCGTGTGCCATATTAATAATACCAAGTACACCAAATACAAGAGTGAACCCAAGGGCAACGATTGCATAAATGCTTCCTAGTGTTAATCCATTAATTAGTTGCTCTAATAACAAGATATTTCACCCTTTACCTATTAATTTTTAATATTTAATGGGGAGTAGGAACCTTACGTTTATTGAGTAAATGGCAAAAGCAATGTGCTTTTGCCATTTACTATAATTTGGCTTCAATTCACTAAATGTAAGACGCCTAACCCCACTATTTATTACTCGAATAATTGGAACTTGCCTTCTTTAATGATAAGTACAGTTGGTTCCATAACTACATCTCCGACTTTGTCAAAGGAGAATTTACCAAGTACTCCGTCTAAATCTTTTATTTCTGCAAGAGCATCTCGCAGAGCATCACGATCAGCTTCACCAGCATTTTTTAAGCCTTCCTCCATGATATAAAGTGCATCATAAGCTTGTGCTGCAAATTGATCTGGTTTAGCGCCGTATTTCTCTTCATATTTTTTAACAAATTCTTGTACTTTAGGTTCGTCTTTTTCTCCAAACCAAGGTGTTGCAACAATTAGTCCTTCTGAAGCGTCTCCAGCAATTTCAATAACTTGAGGAGAGTTAAAGCCATTTCCGCCTACAAATGGTACATCAATTCCCATTTTTCGTGCTTGATCCATGATTACCGCGCCTTCATTATATAGAGCTGAAGCTAAAATCAAGTCTGGTTTAAGATCCTTAATTTTTGTTAGTTGTGCATTATAATCCGATTGGCCTTTTTGGAAAGTTTCAATCGTTAAAATATCAAGCCCCATGTTTTCTGCTTCTTTTTTCATCGTGTCATAGCCTGATTTTGTGAATAAATCGTCATTTCCGTAAAGGATTGCAACCGTCTTCGCATCATTTGCAGCTACCGCTTTTTCCAAAGCTGCTGGAATCGCTAAAGATTCAGGTAAAGAATTTCTGAATACATAATCTCCAATTTGAGGAATTCCGGCTGCTGTAGTAGAAGTACCCATAATCGGAATACCGTTTAAGTCAGCCTCAGGTCCAACAACATTCATTTCAGTACTTAAAGTAGGTCCTAATAAACCGACAATATCATCATCACTCATTAATTTTTGAGCAACTGTTAGAGCTTGTTCTTGCTTGCCAGCTGAGTCTTCAATTACAAGTTCAATTTTCACATCGCCTTTTTTATTTATTTCATCTAGAGCTAAGTYGAAACCATTTGTGATTGCTTCACCATATGCTGCACCAGGTCCAGATAAGTACGAAATAACCCCGATTTTTGCTGATACTGGTCCACCAGCATTTTTTGAACTGTCTCCACTTGCAGGGAYAGTACCATTGCCACTACATGCTGCTAACAAAATTAGCATAAAAACTGAGATTAATAGATACGATTTTTTAGCAATCTTTCTCATTCTTTGACCCCCAAATATTATTAGAATTTTGTAACTAAACTCTATTAAAAGATATTACTTCAACAAAGTAAAGTAATTTTGCAGAATAATTCGAATTTTAATTATTTTAAAAAAGTAATTGGGAAATACAAGAAACTAAGGAGATATATATAATATAGGGAGCTTTAAGTGTTGATTTTTAGAAGTATAATAGAAAAAATTATAGTAGGAGTTTGAATAAATCAATTAATAAAAAGGGGAAAACCAAAAAGCATCGAAATATATGTATGTAAATAAAAATAACGAGTAATTGCAAAGGTTAAAGCCAGCCACATTTTTTCAAGTAATCGAATTAAAGTGTCAAGACACTTTATATAGAAGGAAAAATTAATTGGTGATAGAAAGGTTATTCAAAGAACTGTAAAAATACATAAGTAAAGAAAGGGATGGATAAATTTGAATATTATTGATTTGCACTGTGATGCGTTATTGAGACTCTATCAAACTCAAGGGGAGATCAAATTTAAAGATGCAAAAGAACTAGAAACGAATAAGGAACGATTGAAAAAAGGAAAGGTTAAAGTTCAAGCTTTTGCACTTTTTGTTTTCCCAGAAGTGAAAGCAGAACAAAAATTTCAAGTAGCCCTTGAACAAATACATTATTTCTACACAGATGTCCTCGGAAATAATCCAGAGATGAAATTAATAAAAGATTGGTCAGATTTTGAAAACTTACAAGATGATGAGATTGGCGCTTTACTAACACTCGAAGGAGTGGATGCAATCGGCAATGATTTACAAAAGCTCTCCATCTTATATCAATTAGGCGTACGATCTGTTGGGCTTACATGGAATAATGCTAATTTAGCGGCAGATGGAGCACAGGAAAAACGTGGAGCAGGATTAACCTCTTTTGGTGAAGAAATCGTTGTGTATAACAATGAACACAAGATATTAACAGACGTTTCTCATTTAAGTGAGAAAGCATTTTGGGATGTGATAAACGTAGCGAAATATCCAATTGCTAGTCATTCAAATTCGAAGGCTATCATGGACCACGTCAGAAACTTATCAGACGAGCAAGCGAAAGCGATGTTTGAAAAGGATGCTATGGTGCACATGGTGTACTGTCCTCAGTTTGTGAAGGACAAGGAGGAAGTTACAATAGATGATTTAATTGAACATATTGAACATTTCTGCTCGCTAGGCGGTGAAAAAAATATTGGCCTCGGTTCAGATTTTGATGGAATCACAAAGAAAATAATGAATTTAGAAGATGCGTCGATGCAGCAGAATCTACTAAATGAACTTTTAAAGCATAACTACTCGGAAGAAATCGTAAAAGGTTTCGCATATGAAAACTTTATGCGTCATCTTCCAAAGTAATAAATGGCAGTTGAAGCTAGTAAGCTTACTGTGCACAAAAGGAGACCAATCTGGAAGAAGCTTTTCCTAGATGGAAAAATTTTTCGGTAACTAACAGTGACATTAGACCGTATTTCACTTTCTCGTATTAGTTGTTCCTTTTTATTGATACGACCATAAAAATGTTTAAAACTCTTGATAAAGGCGATGAAGAATTCAGCTTCTATCAAAATCATAATAGCGTATATGACTAAAAGTAAAAGACCCACTAAAAAAAGCGAATCCAGCCATTTAAATAGACTCCAAGATTGATGTTGCAAAAAAGGTAGGGACAACGAAACCCCCAAAGAAGTGATTGTTAGAATATTTTTAAATTTCATGAGTATACTTTCCTTTCTTCATCTTCTTAAACATTACCATAGGGGAAAAATTTTCAGAAAATTTGAAAATTGAATTGCTTTATATGAAAATAACAATTATGATTGTTAAAAAATGAGAGAAAAATGGGGGCATGAAAATGAGGAAAAAGATTAGAAATTCAGCTTTAACGCTGGGTATGGCAACAGCATTACTATTATCAGGATGTAACTTTAGTAATTCCACAGAAAAAGTAGATGATGATAAGGATAATAAAGTAAATCAAACATTAAATGTCACTGAGCCAGCTGATGTACCTACACTGGATTCTACTAAAGCACATGATGGTATTGCATTTACAGTATTAAATAACGTAAATGAAGGTTTGTATCGCCAAGATGAGAGTAATTTACCTATAAAAGCTTTAGCTACTGAACATAAAGAAAGCGAAGATAAAGTCGTACATACATTTACACTTCGTGATTCTAAATGGAGTAACGGTGAGCCAGTAACAGCAAAAGATTTTGAATTTGCATGGAAACGTGTAATGAAAGACAACAGTCCATACGCGTTCATGTTCGTAACTGCAGGTATTAAAAATGCTGAAGCCATTTTAAATGCAGAAAAAGATGCAGATGAACTTGGAATAAAAGCAATTGATGATAAAACACTTGAAGTAACATTAGAAGCTGCAAATCCATTGTTCCAAACATTGTTAACTTTCCCTACTTTCTTGCCACAAAATCAAAAATTCGTTGAAGAAAAAGGCGATCAATATGCACTTGAAGCTGACGGCATTTTATTCAACGGACCATTCAAACTTGTTGAATGGACACATGAGCAAGGATGGAAATATGAAAAGAACGAAGATTACTGGGATGCAAAAGCAGTTAAGTTGGACAACATCAACGTCTATGTTGTAAAAGATCCATCAACTGGAACGAACTTATATGAGACAGAGAAAGTCGATCGCGTTGAATTAAGTTCTGCTTTAGTCGATCAATACAAAGATGATGAGAACTTCCAAACTTTGAAAGAATCAGGTCTGGTGTTCCTACGTTTCAATCATAATCATCCAGTATTAGGGAACAAAGATGTTCGCAGAGCAATTAATATGGCAATCGATAAAAAAGGCCTTACGGATGTTATTTTAAAAGACGGTTCTTCACCATTAAATGGAGTTGTTCCTGCAGGTTTCTATAACTCTCCGGATAATAAAGATTACCGTGAACTTAACGGAGACTTCAATACAGGTACAGTTAAAGAAGCACAAGAAGCTTGGGCAAAAGGGTTAAAAGAAACGGGTCAAAAAGATGTAACGGTTTCTATTAACATTGCCGATTCAGATGATCAAAAGAAAGTGGCTGAATACATTCAAGCACAACTTGAAGACAATCTTCCAGGATTCAAATTGGAAATTAAGGCTGTTCCATTTGCACAACGTCTAGAAATTGAAAAAGCTATTGAGTATGATTTATCACTATCATCATGGGGCCCAGATTATAGTGACCCGATGACTTATCTAGATATGTGGTTAAAAGGCGGATCTGCTAACCGTATGGATTATTACAATCCGAAAGTAGATGAATTAGTAGCTAAAGCTAGAACAGAATCGGATCTTACAAAACGTTATCAAATGTTGTTAGATCTTGAAAAAATCTTATTAGAAGAGGATGCAGCAATTGCACCACTTTATCAAGAAGGTGAATCTATCCTAATAAGAGAAAAAATTAATGGAGTTCTAGTCCACCCAACTGGTGCTGAGTTTACGTATAAATGGGCTTCTATCAAAGAATAAAGTAGTGGGTTATACAGCTAAAAGTACGAGGGTGTAGCCGAGTTCCGGCACACCCTCGTTTTGAATTTTACGCATCTTAAAGATAAGGGGTGTTCGTATGAAGCGATACCTAGTAAAGCGAATCGGATATATGTTAGTCACTCTTTTTGTCATCGTTACCATCACTTTTTTCCTTATGCAACTTTTACCCGGAACCCCATTTACAAATCCAGAAAAATTAACAGACCAACAAATGACGATTCTCAATGCAAAATATGGACTCGATCAACCAGTTGGGATTCAATACATACGTTACCTTGGGAATCTAGTACAAGGTGATTTAGGATATTCCTTCCAACATGAAGGAAGAACTGTTTCGAGCATGATTAGTGATCGGATTGGTCCTTCTGCTTTTATTGGGTTACAAGCTCTTGTTTTTGGAGCAATCATTGGATTAGTTCTTGGGATTATATCAGCCTTAAAACACAATTCAATTTTTGACTATGGTTCTGTTGCGATCGCCGTTATCGGTATGTCCATTCCTTCTTTCGTTTTTGCAGCATTGCTTCAATATTATGTAGGTGTAAAGCTAGAATGGTTGCCCGTAGCTCTATGGGAAGGATACTCTAGCACGATTTTACCGTCGTTTGCATTATCTGTAACAGTGACAGCAACTGTGGCCAGGTTTATTCGCAGTGAAATGCTAGAGGTACTAGGACAAGATTATGTAATTACAGCGAGAGCTAAAGGAATGACCGAAAATCAAGTTATCATCAAACACGTAATTCGAAATGCACTAATTCCTGTTGTGACCATGTTAGGACCACTTGCAGTATCCATTATGACTGGGACTTTAGTTATTGAAAAAATCTTCTCTGTTCCCGGGCTTGGTGAACAGTTTACACTTTCGATACTAGTTCTCGATTATAGCGTTATTATGGGAATAACGATTTTCTACAGTGCATTATTTATATTTGTAGTCTTTTTAGTCGATATTATTTACGGATTTTTGGATCCCCGAATTACGTATAAAGAGGGGGAATCAGCATGAAAAACTCACAAGAAAAAGAAATTGGACGCAAAGATATCCAAAATCAGAATGCCTATATACCAGAGGAAATTACAGCAGATATGTTTGTAAAGGCACCACTTGATCCGAGAAAGAGTGAGGAAATTGGAACTCCTTCCGTATCTTTCTGGAAAGAAGCATTTCAACGGCTTGCTAAAAATAGAGGATCAATGATTTCATTAGTTTTATTAGTATTATTAATTATTTTGGCCATTATAGGTCCAAGCATGAATGAGTTTACATATCGCGGTCAAAATATTGAACACTCCAATATGCCACCTAAAGTGCAGGGGTTAGAATGGTTAGGTTTTGACGGTAAAGATGCTAAAGGAATCGACCAATATGCAGAGAAGAATGTGAAAACTAACTATTGGTTTGGAACAGATGAATTTGGTCGTGATTTATGGACACGTGTATGGAAAGGTACACAAATTTCTCTTTTCATCGCGGTAGTAGCTGCAGCGCTTGATTTAATTATTGGTGTCATTTACGGGGGAATTTCCTCATTTTATGGGGGCCGAGTCGATAATATTATGCAACGAATAATTGAAGTCCTAGTGGGGATCCCGAACTTAATTGTCATTATCCTCTTTATTCTTATATTAGAACCTGGTATCAAATCGATAATTTTAGCGATGATTATTACGGGGTGGGTTGGAATGGCTCGAGTTGTTCGAGGACAAGTGCTGCAATTGAAAGGTCAAGAGTTTGTGCTAGCTTCAAGAACACTCGGGGCATCTAACCCACGTCTTATATGGAAGCATATTTTACCCAATGTAATGGGGCCAATCATTGTAACAGTAATGTTTACAATTCCAACCGCCATATTCTTTGAAGCCTTTTTAAGCTTTATTGGACTTGGTTTACAGGCACCTCTAGCTTCACTTGGAGTGCTAATTGAAGATGGGTATAAGTCAATGCGTTATTTTTCCTACAAGTTGATTTATCCTGCGATAATTATTAGTACCATTATGATTTGCTTTAACTTACTTGGTGATGGTCTACGAGATGCTCTTGATCCAAAAATGAGAAAATAGGGGAGGGTCCAAGATGAAGAGAAATATACTGACGGTTGATAACTTACATGTGTCATTCAAGACCCAAACCGGAAAAATTACAGCAGTGCGTGGTGTTAACTTTAAGTTGAACAAAGGTGAAACACTAGCGATCGTAGGTGAATCAGGGTCGGGAAAATCCGTTACTGCAAAATCGATTATGCGGTTATTGCCAAAAAATAATACTGAAATCACAAAAGGCGACATTCTGTATGAAGATAGAAGTTTATTAAACATTTCACTTAAAGAAATGACCGAAATACGGGGCTCTGAAATTTCAATGGTTTTCCAAGATCCAATGACATCGTTGAACCCAACGATGAAAATTGGAAAGCAAATCATGGAAGGTTTGCAAAAACATCAAAATTTAACAAAAGAGCAAGCACGGGCGCGTTCGTTGGAAATGTTGAAGCTGGTTGGTATCCCAAGTGCTGAAGCTAGGTTAGAGAATTACCCACACCAGTTTTCAGGTGGAATGCGACAACGTGTTGTCATTGCGATGGCACTTGCTTGTAATCCAAAGGTATTGATTGCAGATGAACCGACAACTGCTCTCGATGTGACCATTCAAGCACAAATTTTAGATTTAATGAAGAACTTACAAAAGAAAATGGATACATCCATTATTTTAATCACTCACGATTTAGGTGTTGTGGCGAATATGGCAGACCGAGTTGCAGTTATGTATGCTGGGAAAATTGTGGAGCAAGGAACACTTGATGAAATCTTCTATAATCCACAACATCCATACACATTAGGACTGTTACAGTCGATGCCTAAGTTAAATGAAGATCGTTCCATTCCTTTATTGCCTATTCCAGGTTCACCTCCTGAATTATCAACACTTGGAGAAGGATGTGCATTTGCGGCAAGATGCCCACACACGATGAAAGTGTGTCATCATTTCACGCCGCAAGATACAGTGATAGAAAATCAACATACAGTGGCATGTTGGCTACAAGATAACCGTACACCAAAGCAATATATACTTGAAACAGTAGATGCGCCTAAGTTATTGTGATATTCAGTGAGCCAAACTTGATTCTTTAAAACAGGGCTAAGTTAAACTATACTGTCGTTTATCGTACATTTGCGCTTGCCGCAAATGTGCTTTTTCGTTTGTTCTTCAATATCAACAGCAATCTTTAACATAGCTTTTCAATAGGCTCAATTAAATTGTGTTTTGAGCCGATTCATTCTTTTTTTATAAAATGCTAAGTTAAAACTATTCTGTTGTTTATCGTACATTTGCGCTAGCCGCACGTTCCGCATGAGCCAACAGGAAGTGGGTCATGAAGGTGTTGCCACAAAGTTTATCGCATTGCATTTTACGACGAGTAACCGCAGGAGCAATTTCTCGCATTGCATTTTGCGACGAGTAACCGCAGGAGCAGGACGTGGCGTTTTTAACCTTCGTTCCTTAGCATGCTAGCCGCAAATGTACTTTTTTATTTGTTTTTCAATATCAACAGCATTCACTAACATAGATTTTCTATTGGCTCAATTAAAGTAATGGAATCTGCGGAGAAACCTCTTCTCCTGCATCGCTACGCTAGCTTCGTCCAAGGCAAATGGAGCCGATTCCCTTTTTATATAAAATGCAAAGTTAAACAATTCTGTTGTTTATCGTCCATTTGCGCTTGCCGCACATTCCGCATGAGCCAACAAGTATGAAAACCACATAMTTGTGGGTCTCATTCTTCACGCTCTTGCGGCTCCTAATGTAAGATCATTATGTACTTGTATTTTGTTCGCAAATAGCCACTTCCTTTATATGTGAATAATTGAAGCTCTACACCAAATAGGTATATGAAAACCTGTTTTGACGCATACTGTTGTGCAGAAAGGGTGACACACGTGGAAGTAGATAATGGTACAAAGGTTAATCTTTCTATATTTATTATGGTAATTATCTTTTTTATATGGTCACTTTATAAGCCCGCAGAATTTTTGACATGGGTAGCAGAGGTTAGCCCGGCCGTTGTCATATTGATTATTATCCTAGTTACCTATAAGAAGTTTCGATTCACAACCCTCTCTTATTTCATAATTGCCTTATTATCAATTCTTACGTTTATCGGTGGTCACTACACATATGAAGAGGTCCCGTTATTTAATTGGATAAAAGATGAATTTCATTTAAATCGCAATGACTATGATAGATTTGGTCATTTCTTGAAAGGTTTAGGTGTGATTGTCGTGAGAGAGATTTTGATAAGAAATACGCCAATAACCAAAGGCACTTGGTTGTTTGCCATCTCAACCAGTATTGTTCTTGCAATTGCAGCTTTGTACGAAATCATTGAATGGCTGAGTACTAAATTACCGAATGCAGGACACACGACTAAAAGTTTTTTAGGGATGCAAGGCGATATATGGGATGCTCAATGGGATATGTCTTGTGCCTTAGTTGGCTCTATCTTGTCGTACCTAGTTTTTTCGAAACTACATAACCGGTTGTTGATAAAACACAATCGCCTCAGTAAGGTCATACCGAAAAAATCGTGAAGATAAACCGTTTCACTTTTAGACGAATTAGAAGAATTCAATATGAGTGAACTAAAAAACTCCCAACCACTTTACCGATGTGGTTCGGGGTTTTTTCAGTATAGTCACGCACTTAACCGTTCTGGTTTTTCCCTAGGAAACATTCGTTCACTTTAAAGAGTGAAATACATGGGAATAAAATTAACAAATAAATTAATTGGCAAGTATACGATTTCAAGGATTTGCATAAGGATTGTTTGATATACTCCAAAAAATCGGCACAGTTTACCGGTTAATTTCAGTAAGTCCTAATAATTCGGACAAGATTCTCCCAAGTATCTACATTCATACATTGAAAATGGAGGTGAAAACAAAATGAATCAAAATTCAACGGTGCCTGTGACAAACACGGAAATCATTAATGATCTTTCGAAAGCGATTAATGGTGAATTTCATGCTATTTATTGCTATGAGTTATTAGCCAAGCAAGCTCCGAATGATGAGTTGAAAAACAGGATCCTGGAAATTAGAAATGATGAAATAAGGCACTATACAATGTTTACTCAGATTTATTATTCATTAACTGGAAATCAACCAACCCCTAAAATCACTCAACAATGTCCGCAAGACTTTAAAAGTGGTGTGCGGGCAGCATTTATAGATGAGCAGGAAACTGTCGATTTTTATCATACGATAGCGAGGAAATACAATAATATCGTCATAAGAGATGCATTTACGCAAGCGTCTGCTGATGAACAGAATCACGCTGTTTGGTATTTATCTTTTATGAATTCATATTAAGTAAGTAATAGCCGGCAATATGCCGGCTATTATGATGCTCAACAATTTCATCCAATTATTCAACTGARTTTCATCATTTATTCAGCCAAGATTGACACACAAAATACCGATTTAGGAAGTATTGTATTATTCACAATTATTTTATCAAGGGGTAGAGTATTGCTTACTCCATCCTTTACTACATAAAAGTTGTTTTTTCAAAGTCTAAATTGTACATTGTCCCCGCCAAAATGCCCGCGTTTCAGTAAAAAAGAGGAAGAGGAAACTTCTCCCCTTCCAACTATTAATTGTCTACTTTATCTGCGAATTCAGTTACCCCTAAACCAGGTGGGACTCCAACTCTGTCCATTTCTAGTCTGTTTTCCCCCAGAGTTACTTTACCATTTTTGGTAGTAACTGCTATGGTGAATCCTAGACTCTTAAGAGTATGGATTGTACCCATATCATACTGACCAAATGGGTAAGCAAAATACTTACTTCCACCTAATATACCTTGACTAGTCTTAATATTCGCGTACACTTCAGCGTCAGTTTTAGTCAATACATGACTCCTATTACTTCCATCTAAGTTGTGTAAATTGTGAGTATGACTTTCATAGCTGTACACGTCACTCATAGTATCCATATCTTGCTGACTTAAGAAATGTAGTCTCTTATGGTCAAAAATAGCAGGCGTTTCTCGAATGCGACTAGTGATGATAAACTGTTCGGCTATAAAACCATGCTGTTTAAGTTTAGGATAGGCATACTTACTTGTGCTTATAATTCCATCATCAAAAGTTATTACTACAGACTTAGCCGGTAGGTTTACACTCTTGTTCAAGTATCTCTCAAGATCATACATGGAAATAGTGGTGTACCCTTGACGAGCTAGATAGTCTATCTGAGCATTAAATTCAGTAGTAGTAACTGTGGTATTAGCTGTTGCAAACGGTGAATCTGCCTTATCTTCTGGAGTTAAGATATGGTGATACATCAATACAGGAATGCCATTATCTGTTTCCACTTCTTCCTTAGCGACATAACCAATACGACCACCTACGTCCACTTTCCAAAAATCACCAAATTGCGATATAACAGGGTATCGGTATTGAGCTTTCAGTTTCGCCATAGGAACCAGTGAACCTGATGTCTTATCAAACACATCTGCATCTACTTTAGTGATTACAGTAGTATTAGAATTTACATAGGACGAATTCACGTTTTGGATAGCCCAAGAAGTAGAACGGAAAACATTACCTTTGTACACATATCCATAGCCATTTCCTAGCTTAACCTGCCACCAGTCCCTCCCAGAGTCTGCGTGGATTACTAATGGTTGGTTGATACGCATAACCGCCATTGGTACTAGTGCACCTGTACGGTTCTCATATACATTTACCAAGTCCCTCAAAGGGACTGCATAGGCTCGAGTAGCAGCACTCGTTTCTTTAGTAGGAACAGTTATGGCTAATCCCGTAATCAGTAGGAAGCATAGTAATTTCTTCAATAATAGCCCCCCTCAAGTATTTTTCAAAAAATTAACACTCTTTCATACAAATTGGAGGAGAAGAGAATAAATTCTCATCTCATATTAAGCATCTGAACGTCTCTTCCGCTGGCACAGAAACAGCGACTGCGAGACAAGCGCTAGTACCCACAGTCATGAAACTGTGGATACAATTGTTTACATGGCTTTCCTGTCCGCGTTTTCCCAGTGTTTTAAAGAAGGGAACGGATCATATGCCCGTTCAATCTGGCCATTGAATTTATACATACCATAGTGAAGATGCGGTGGAAACTTACCTGAAGTCCCTTTTTTCCCATACCCGGAACTTCCCACATAGCCGATGATCCTTCCAGGTTCCACAATATCGCCTTCTTTGACGTCTGCATTAAAATGCGACAAATGGGCGAAGTAATGGTACGTATTATGGATATCACGGATTCCAACACGCCAGCCGCCGAAGTCATTCCAGGCCATTACCTCAATCACGCCATATGTTGTAGATCGAACCGGGACACCATAGGAGGCATACAAATCCGTACCTTCATGCATTCGGCGTCCGCCCCAGCCGCGGCTGGAACCCCATGTACTGCGGTAGCTGTAATCATTTCCGACAGGAAGGGGAAAGGCATGTTGATCCAGGTCTAACGTTTCAAAATATTTGTAAATCTGTGAAATTACCATGATCTGCCTAACAGCTTCATCGAGAACGTAATAATCTTTAAGTGCCTTCTTGAAATCAT
>NZ_JBFUKT010000056.1:0-18622 GCF_056400705.1 Paenisporosarcina sp. P5_A11 | reverse complement strand
GGTTGACATAACATCCGGATGAGGAAGTTAATCAACTTCAGATCCATAAGAAAAAGCCGCCTTGTTAAGGCAGCCGGTTCTTCAACTAAAGCACCCGTTAGTTGAATAAATCTTATTCGCTATGAATTTCAAAACAAAAGTACCCAAACGCTTTATCTTTTTCTTTTAATTCCATTTCTGATTTCGCAATTTCCATCATTTTAGGAAGAATTTCTTTTAAACTATTTTTATATCTTTCGAGTGCAATTTTATAAGAATTTATATCATTATTTTTACAAAATGGATATAATATTGCCCCTAATCTCAAATCATTAAGGGATCTTGGTTGATCTATGGGTTCTATGCATTCCAAAATATGCAACTTTTGGTCTTTTTCATCAAAGGAATCTCGACATTCTATATAAAACTTATATTCTTCAAACTCAATTTGCATATTTAATTGTTCATTTCTATAGAATGGTGTAATTCTTATGTAATCGGTAGTAGAGTTTGAATCAATTATTTCGTCTAATATACTTTTTAATTCTGTAATGGTTGGATAATGTCTATATTTCCCTTTATAGTATGCAGTGTGATTATAGATTATTTCGTTAATTATTCCTTTCTGTTTCCTTAACATCATTCTGCACCTCCGTTAAATTAACTACATATATTTTACCATTTCTTATTATACTATACTGCCCCATTAGTTGAAGAATGGATTATTTTATTTTAGATTGTTTCTAAAATTTCTTTTGCGATTTCATCAAGTTCTTCTTCGAGTTCATTTTGTGTGGGTGTTTCGGCCACTCTTGTTAAATACTCTTTAAACTGAACTCTCGACTCTACTGGCAATTCAATAACCAAAAAGTGCAGAATAAACCACTTCCAGTTATCATCATCTGAAGATAAAACATCTTGCACATGTGGGACAACTTCTTCTGGAAAAGTTAAAAGCAACTCCAATACGCTTGGTGCCACTGGCCAATTCATATCTTGTATCCATTCGAGGAGGCCAGGCAATAAAGGTAATATTTTATCTCTATCCATTTTTTTAATCATTTCAACTCTATCATCATCAGTTTTATGTCTAGGCAAAAGATCTTTAAAGCTTTCCATATGTATCACTCCATTAGGTTTTTATACATGGCAATCTATTTATTATATCAATCCTTATTGAACTAACCTGCTGCGTTAGTTGAATAAGAAACTAGATGATCCTCCCGAAAACGTCGATTCACTTACTTAACTGGATTGTATCACGTATACACCCTAGGTTGACATAACACCACGATTGGGAAGTATTCAACTTCATTACTCAATAAGAAAAGCTGCTCTGTAAAGGCAGCCGGTTGTTAAACTAAGCACACATTATCTTAAGAAGATATTCTTTAAAATCACTTCTTTTTATACCATTCATCTGTCTCATATTCTTTAGGGATTTCTTGTTCAAATGGTTCATCAAAACCTAAGTTTTCAAGGGTTTCCCACCATAAATCTCTTTTTGATTCTGGAAGTTTAACCCCACACCAAGGACAGTGTTTTATCTTAATAAATGAAGTTCCACCATCTTGAATTGGTAGGCCATATTCATCATACTTTTTGTTATGAACTATGACTACATCAGGATCTTCATAAGGGTCAGTGTCTATTCCATTTGAAAGATGGAACGCCATTTTAGTGCAGCAATATATTGAAAAATCTAAACCTTTTTTAATAGCTAATTGCTCCAAATCCCAGATTCCACATAATTCACAGTCGTGAAAATGTTCAACATGCTGTTGATATTCTTCAGTATCCCAAACTTCTTGTTAATGGAAACTCATTAAACCTATCGTAATCGTCTCTATACTTTTTACAATCCATTGCTTACTCCTTTAACTACTTTTCTCTAATTATATCTTAAATTCTAATTAGATTAACCTGCCCCGTTAGTTACACAAGAAACTGGATGATACATCCGCAAACCAACGATTCGCTTGCTCAACTGGTATGCATTTCGTATACACCGTAGGTTGACATAACACATCGACTCGGAAGTTGCAAAAGTCAAAAACCCCTTGATTATCAAGGGATTTTTGACTTTTTGCATTTTATCGAGTATGCACTATTTTATACAGCGTTGGTGGATCAAAATTTTCAACCTGTTTAAAACCACATTGACTGCATAAAAAAGGGGATATTTATGCAGTGGGTTTTCTGTAATTATGTTACCTTTTATGTATAATATTTACAAATATTAAAAAAGGGTGGCTGCTGTAATAAAATTATAAGAGTATTTTTTCCTCAACATTGACTTCATTCAAAAAGCTTATTTTGGATAGCTAATGATAGATTACTTATTTCCTACTTCAGTTAAATTAAATAAATTTTTATTTTATAAAGCCTCTCTATTATGGAATCCTGTTATGTCCAAACTCACTTGTTCCTTTTCCATATACTAATAAAAAAAGGAGGTGAGAAAGTGAGAAAAAATAAGAATAGCTCTTCACGCAAGGATGAAAGATAAAGCAAAAATAGAATCGGCACACCAAGAGTGTATTGACCGTGCTTATCGTATTCCCATATTTTTAAGTACGACAACTCATTTAAATGACAACCAACAACGGTTTCTAAACCGTCTAATTTTAGAGATTGAGAATGCTTTGCTTTTTCCGCGTACATTACCATTAAGCGAAAGTTATCCCGAATCCATTTTAACTGATATTCGTCGGTTAGTTTCATCAAGCTATGGAATGTTGGCAGTAAACCTTCGTCGTTTTAAAATTCAAACAGTTGATGTCAATGCAGGACCCCTTCCACCATCCACTCCATTCTGGATAGGATCAGTTTATTCACAAGTAGAACCTTCAATGGCTTTTCAATTTGGTCTACCCTTATTATTAGTAAGGGAAGAAGATACTGACGCAAATAATGGAATTTGGGCAGGAGGAATTGCCCCACTCAACCTATTTATAGTTTGGCATTCTGAAACTCAAACTGTAGATCAATTCTTTAACACTCCTGAATGGAGATCAGCCTTTGCAAATTGGAGTGCACAAGTAAGAAATGCTTTTTATATACAGACAGAGCCTCAGTTCAAGTACAGATGTGAATGATACACTGGTACTTTAGCAACAAGTCGAAAATATACAAGGTTTTGTTCACCTTTATATATTTTCGACTTATTCAAACAAAAACAAATATTTCCATTTTGTTATCAAAAACAAAAAGATTTACTTCATTAAAACAGCCTTTATAGAAGAGAGACGGCCGGGGCCGGTCACATCCGAACATGCGCATTTTTAGTGTTACCATAGCAAATTAAAGAGAACACACTTTTATATTATCTCTTGCGCGCTTAGCTTGATGGCGATGGGGTCCCGCCAACATTTCGGGGATTTTGTATGCTGCATGCACCATAGGTTGACATAACACCCGGATGAGGAAGTGTTCACCTTCAGTTAAAAATGTATACTCGGTTATCTAACCTCAATTGGGATGTTATTTAATCCCAAGGACTTGCTATGAATAGAGACAGTTATGGTCAAGCCCTTACTTTTCGGACAGTGTAAATCGTTCGCTTCTGCGAATCTCAGAGAGAGCGTCCATCACACCTTTTAAAAATATGGTGTCGATGGGATTTCAAAGTGAATAAAAAACGTTTGTAGCGTTGTACCCGCACCTGCATATGTTGGGCGATAGTGAACTTGGAAATTTCAAGTTCACTACTCGCTCTTGCTTATTCATTTTCATCGTTCAACAATCTAAGTTCAGTAACCTATACGAAACTAAGTAAGGTGAACGACTGAATGTCTTTAAAGCCTTTACGTTAAGTGTTTTCAATTCGTGAATTTTTTATAAGATGTTATCATAGTGAATGAACATTAAGGGAGTGAAATTATGTCATCATCAATCTTCATGGCACTTTATCGTCCAATAGCAGGAAAAGAAAACGAGTTAAAAGAAATTCTTAAAGTACATATACCAACCCTACGAGAAGAGGGATTGATTACAAACCGTGAGTTACTAACACTTCAAGCGGAAGATGGGACAATTATTGAAATAGCTGAGTGGAAGTCCAATGAGGCTATTGAAAAAGCACACCAATCAGCTAATGTAATGTCCGTTTGGAATAAGATCAGTTCTGTTACTGAGCTGACTAGTCTTTCATCACTTTCTGAGGCTCAAGAACCTTTCCCTAATTTCAAACCTTTATAGAACTTGTCGTTGATAAAATAAAAAACTCAATACCCCATCCTGATAATTAGGGTGGGGACTTGAGTTTTTATTCTGTCTCAATTTCATCGATCATTTCCTTTTGGAAATAACAGCCGATTCTTCAACTAAGTACCTCAATTTATGAAACTGGATTCATTAATTCGTGGAACTGTCTTGTATGCTCCATACACCCGATGTAACAAAACTTAGGATAAATAAAAAAACGCCTCACTCGTAAGTGATGCGGTAAAAATTCAAGAGATGGACATAAATTTTTGGCGAGTTAGTATTAAAACCCTACTGATGAGCAGTATATATAGGTGAAAGGTGTTTACAAACCACGCTTTTCGTTTATAATAGGGGTGTAACAAAAAAGCGTAAGGGCTTTTTTAAGTAACCCGTATCCAATGTGATCCCTTTCTTAGGGAGAAGCAAAAAAAGACTTTCAAGGTCTGCGAAACCTTGGAGGTCTTTTTTTGTTCTTTTTTTGGTTGAAGCGTTTATAATCGGCAATTTCCGGTTTTCACAGGGGGGAACCCCCCAACTATTCCTCGGCGTAGAAGGACTTAACTTCCGTGTTCGGGATGGGAACGGGTGTATCCCCTTCGCTATAATCACCGCAACAGTAATTGGATTAGCACCATCTTCCAGCAGCCCCCAAAAATTAAAGAAGTTGTTTAGACTTGAGCTCATAAAAACCGCCTGCGAAGCAGTAAGTAAGAGGCGAAAGAGGATGCACACCTTTTATGTTGTTACTTCAATTGGAATCAACTGAAAACGTTCATAAAAATTCTAACGATATCAGTGACAATCCGTACTACGGTAATTGATGTAGATGTGTTTTTTAATAGATTATTAATAGGTTTTTTAACGTCTTTGCGTAAGGGTTTTTTTGTTGTATTCAATGTGGTTCCTCCTTTCTCAAGGAGGCCCGCCTAAACAACCTTCTTAATTAAACCATGAGTTGTGACAAGCCTCCAAGGGAGTTTGGAGATAAAAATGTAGAAAATATCTTGAAACCCTTGATACGTATAGGAAAACAGCTTCTGAAATTTATTTATTAAGTGGCTGTCAACACTTTATTTAGTCCTTAACAGGGATACTTTTGCGACATTCAGACGGCTTATAAAAAATAAAAAAGCACCCCAACCAATTAAGGTCGAGATGCTTTCGTGTTTTTCATTTATACGTTGTTATTTTTTAAATAAACGATTCCACCAACGGACTAAATACCAGGAGGCGTTCCTTCATAAAAGCCTTTAAATCTTTCTTTTCAATATTCCAAGAAATCCACTTTTTTAAAATGCTCTTTGAACAAACCATGTTAGTCCAAAAGCCAAAATTCCTATTGAAGATGCACTAAGTATAGGTACTCAATGTGATTGTATAGGCTATACAAAATAGGTTACATAACAACAGGAACCTCTTCAGACAACGTAAAAACCACCATCAGATTAATGACGGTGGCTTCCCTTTTTGGGTCCATATTAAGCGATCAGTTAAAATCTTTTAGTCGTACTATACCAAAGGATGTTACAAGGGCAATATTAGTCTACGCACTACATTCATTCATTCTACAAGAGGTAGATAGGCGATACCCTTATAAACCGCTTCACTCTAATTCATTTTGGATATACTTTTTAATGATATTCTGTTCAAAGTTCGAATTGAAGAGTTATATAACACTGTGAATTCTTCAATTCGGATTTTTTTGTAAAATATCACACTGGCATAAACCATGCAGAATGAGTTGACATAATCCACGGATGAAGAAGGAAGTCTGCAAAAGAAGCTCAACTTCTGTTATTGATTTTTGGGAATAGACATATTAGTTGGATATGGATTACAAGTTCGTATCTTTTAAATCAATATAGACAGAACCATTCGATTCAATTTGAGCATAAAAAACTTGATCTACCGAATTCACGCCACTTTTTTTAATTTCTTTTATTAACCATTCTTCGGTTAAGTTTAAGCCCAGTAAATTCTTCTGTATGATTATACCGTCTGCAATAAGGGTACTAGGCATGTACTTAGGTTCTGCAACTGGAGCTTTCACATCTTGTTTCGTCGCGGGTTGTTGGGCTACCTTTTTGAAGATACTGAGTTCTCCGTTTGTCTCTAAAACAGCAAAATGTACATCTTTAACGGAGAAAACCCCTTGCAACCGTAATAACATAGTTAAATCAGTAACAGGAATACGGTTTGACTTAAGTTCTTTTTCTAGGATTTTCCCATCTTTGATAACAATTGAAGGTTTATCATCAAGTAATTCTTTTACCTTACTGGATTTAGTTGTGACATAACTGACGAGTAGCGTAAGTATAGCCCATAGTATTAATGCTGTTGTTGCATTTAAGTAATGTGTATCGTCATGTGCAACCAGCTCGGCAGCAATTGACCCAATCGTTATGCCTGTCACGTAATTAAAAAATGTCAGCTGTCCTATTTGCTTTTTTCCCATAATCCGTGCTAAAAAAAGCAATATCGCAAAAGTAACAATTGTCCTAGTAAAAATTTCCCAAAAACTAAATCCATCTAACATATATAAAAAACCCCCTCTTTTGGTTCCTCTGACCTTCATTATTTCCTAATGCGAAATCATTATGTACTTGTATTTTGTTAGAAAATAATCGCTTCCTTTACATGTAAATAATTGACTCAAACTGAAAGGTCGGCTCTAAACCAAAAAGGTATATGCCAACCTGTTTTTTCGCATACTGTTGTGAAGAAAGGGTGACACACGTGGAAGTAAATAATGGTACAAAGGTTAATTTTTCTTTATTTGTTATTGTAATTATCTTTTTTATATGGTCAGTTTATAAGCCAGCAGAATTTTTGACGTGGGTAGCAGAGGTTAGTCCTGCCGTTGTCGTATTGATTATTGTCATAGCTACTTATAAGCGGTTTCGATTCACAACCCTCTCTTATTTCATTATTGCCTTATTATCAATTCTTACGTTTATCGGTGGTCACTACACATATGAGGAGGTTCCCTTATTTAATTGGATTAAAGATGAGTTTCATTTGAATCGCAATGATTATGATCGATTTGGTCATTTCTTGAAAGGTTTAGGTGTGATTGTCGTGAGGGAGATTGTGATAAGAAACACGCCATTAACCAAAGGGACTTGGTTGTTTGGCATCTCAACCAGTATTGTGCTTGCCGTTGCTGCGTTGTACGAAATTATCGAATGGTTGAGTACCAAGTTACCAAATGCAGGACACGCGACTAAAAACTTTTTAGGGATGCAAGGCGATAGGTGGGATGCACAATGGGATATGTCTTTTGCTTTAGTTGGTTCTATTCTGTCGTACCTAGTTTTTTCGAACCTACATAACAAGTTGTTGATAAAACTACAACACCTTAGTGTGGTGCCGAAAAAATCGTGAAGAATAAAACGTATTTGGACTTTTTACATCGAGATGTGGATTCAAGAAACTTCATAACCGATTTCGTTACAATCATACACTCTTCATCTGGGAATTCTGAAAAATCGATTCGATTGTTAGAAAACATTACAAGACGACATCATGCAAGATTAATGTAGTTCGAACATCAGATTCTATATTCTTCTAACTTAATTTCTTGTTAATTTGTGATAGTTGATTTGTTAAACTATCAATTTGTTTTTGCATTTCCATCAATTGTTTTTCTTGATTCTTTTGATTTTTCGCATCTTCTGCATCGCTGTTAACTGTCTCTTCTAATGCTAGTATAGCTGCAACAGTTGCCAAGGCATCACCGAATGTCGTAATCGCTGAAGCGATGATGTCAAGCTTCGCAGGATAATTTTCTGGAAGTCCGGCATTTTGATCACGTTTGACCAGGATTCATATTATTTTTATTCAAAGTCTTAACCTCTTGTCTATTAATCTATGTTAAAAAAATTTAAAGCAATGTATATTTAGAGCTTCCTTTTTCTTCTCTCCCTGATGAAACATTAAACAGTACCTAAATCATACTTTTTTTCCACAGATCAGTATTTAAATGCCTGACGATAGAAGAATTCAAAATGAGTCAACTAATACCATACTTTAACCGTTCGGTGGCTTTTTCCAAAATTAGCACACTGTAAAAAAGCATGCTAGAAATATTTTAAAAAATAAGGTAAAATCTCACATTCTCCGTAACACCGAATATTCCAGAAATAAGTCCAATTAACGCTGGAATAGGTAGAGCAAAGAGACCAATTTTCCCTTCTAAACCGAACGCTAAAAACCCAGTATTTGTTAATAGGAGAACGAAAATTGGGATGAAAGATAATAACAAGAAGACAAGTGATAACCAGGACAGATATTTCTTTATCAGAAAAACACCATCATTCAAGTGATTATTTCCTCTCGGAACGTGGTTGTATTACGTCATGCTCAGTAAGTTGACATAACACGTGGATGAAGGAGTATTCAACTTCATTACCCTTTAATTCAAAGAAAAAGGTGGAGGTTAAGGAACATAATACAAATAGTTGTGATTTAAGCAAGACTCGAGTCTAAGTACATTCCTTTATCACGTTGCATAGGATAATTTTATAAACTGTGAGGGGATTTGTGAAAAATGTACTATGTTCCTTATATGTATCAATATCAATACCCGTATTGTGCTAATGTACCAGTGAACAATTACTACGGAAGACAATCGGTTTACTGGGCATATCCTAATGAGTTAGAACATGCAAACAGATTTGATTCTTATCGCTCTTCCAAAGGCGAGGGTAGTATATTGTTAACAGATTATGGACCAAAACCATTTGTCGTTAACATCAATGAAGCAACTAAGCAAAACAATACTTATCGTACTGCTTTATGGACAGGGACACATTTACAAGTTACTTTAATGAGTCTCAATGTTGGAGAAGATATCGGTTTGGAAATCCATCCTGACGTCGATCAATTCTTACGTATTGAACAAGGCCAGGGGATTGTTCAAATGGGAAAAAGTAAAGATAATTTAAACTTTAATAGATATGTCTACGATGATTCTGCAATCTTGATTCCTGCTGGGACATGGCATAATGTAACAAATACAGGTAATATTCCACTAAAACTTTATTCGATATATGCTCCTCCTAACCATCCATTTGGTACTATTCATTCAACCAAAGCAGATGCAGTGGCTGAGGAAGAGGGTGGTAGTCGTCCCAATGGAAATACCGTTATTTTTGGCAAGACTCCAGATGAATGGATACAGCACACGGAATTTTTGGTTAATGAAGGATTAGAGGATGTTAAAAGAGGAATAAATTCTACACATATTCTTCAAGAATTTATTCTAATGGGATTCCTTGTAGGTAAAGGGTATTCTCCTGAAAGAGCATATAAGACAGTGGAAGAATGGGAACGGACAGGAGAATCCAAACTTCTTCAACAAAGTAAAAATATGTAGAAATAGAGTAAAGAACCGGCTGCCTTTAAAAGGCGGCTTTTCTTATTGAGCAAGGAAGTTGAATACTTCCTCATCCGGATGTTAAGTCAAAAAATGGTGCATGTAGTATAGAATCCAGAATGGGCGTTTTTTATTTAGGCTTGTTTTAACACCAGACATAATATACTTCCTAGACCGGGGGTTATGTCAACCTACTGTGAATGCTCGATTTAAAGTCCTTAATGTTTATTTGATAGATCATTTACAAATCTATAACATCTAAGACGTATTTTATTAACAATACAGCTTTAATATATATATTAGTGGGGATAGCTTGAGTGGCTATCATGGTATTTGGCGAAGGAGGAGCCAATACCTTTTTATTTTTCGTTCTATTTTATTTTTTGTTTCTTTCTTTCGTTACTTATAAAATGGGTGTTCAATTATAAAGTTAGGGGGCTTACAATGTTAACAGTTTCTGGAATTAATGATGAAGTGCTACCAATGACCCTAAATATTAAAGAAATTGACAAGCAATATATCATTAAGCAAAAAATATTTTAAGCATTAAATTTTTCAGTATACATAGTTACGCTTAAACAAGAAGGTACATTCTATGAACTCCTATTAATTAAAGATTTCAATTCAGAAAGACCATCAGCACATATTTGGCACAAAAAGCTTTGTAAGAACTCTACTATTATAGAGATTGCAAAAGAAGTTGCTGAAGCTATCCAATCTGGATTCATTAAAAACGAATAAATAGTTTTCTTCAAACAAAACAGACATTTTAATTAGAAAAGCACGGAAAAGTAATTGTTACTTTTTGCGAAATTTCCAATTTTCTTATTTATTTAAGCAGTAAGTGGTATAGACAACTATACAACTAGTGACTAGGCTTAATTGTGAAGTGTTCATTGAATAATAAGGTAAATTTTTCTAATTTAACAAGTGACTATCTCCACCTAATTCTCGACATTTCTCTTCTTCATTAAGTGGTAAAAAGTACTGTATCAAGGGATTTACAGCAAATTTAATTAACCATTAATTTTGGAGGTGCTATATGAGGAAAAATTGGAAAAAAAGGATCTTCCCGGTTACCCTGTCATTTGCATTGGTAAGCAGTATTATTTCCCCAAGTTTTACATTAGCTTTAGGCAGCTTCGATTTAAACTCACCCGTCATTCAAACACCCATCAATGAATATCAAGCTAGTCTTGCTTCGGGTGTAATGGAAAAACACTACAGCTTTGAAGGAAAAGATGGAAAAAAGATTGAGAGTTTTGTAGTGGATGTTGATGTACAAAATTCGAGCGTATCCATTGAAGCAGGTACACCGAATGACGGAGCAGCATTTGGCCTTCAGCCCGTTAGACAGCAAGCCAATGCAGCAAATGGTGACAACCGTAAAGTAGTGGCAGCTGTGAATGCTGATTTTTATAATATGGCTACTGGTGAACCAATGGGCGTTGTTTACAAAGATGGACAAGCATTAAAGGCTCAGTATTCAGCATCACAAAAATTCTTCGGAATCAAAAAATCTGGTGAAGCCGTCATTGGGGACTCAACTCTATATGATGGAATGAAAGATCAATTAAAAGAAGCGCTGGGTGGGAATGCCATTCTCGTAAAAAATGGTCAAGTCTATCAAACTCCACAAACGGGAGCAGATAGAGAGCCTCGAACAGCGGTTGGGATTGAAGCAGACGGCGATGTGTTTTTTGCCGTGATCGACGGAAGACAAGAAGTTTATTCAGCTGGAATCTCCATGCCTGATTTAGCACAATTAATGATCGATTTAGGGGCAGTAAATGCGTTAAACCTTGATGGAGGTGGGTCTTCTACCTTCACAACTCGCGAACTGGGCGGCGATAATCTTGAGATAGACAATCAACCTTCTGATCGTTCAGAAAGAAGCGTAGCAAACTCTTGGCTGATTGTCTCGAAAGAGCCATCCGACCACCTTTTTGATTCGGCTCATATTGAACCATATGACCAATCCTTTACCCCAAGTGCCACGATTCCATTCATGGCCAAGGGAAGAGACAAATCTATGGCTTCAGCATCTCTGCCAGCCTCCGGTTTAACATGGGAATTGTCTGATTCAACCTTTGGTACGATCGATGAGAATGGAAAGTTTTTATCAAATGGAAAAACAGGACAGTTGGAAATCATCCTGAAATATCAGGGCAATCTGGTTGGAAAAAGTATCGTTGAAATTGCCCAGCCTGATGAGATGTCCTTTACTTCAACAGAGCTAACAGCAGCTAAAAATAGTCAAACCAATTTAAACTTAATGACAAAATTCCAAAAGAGAAAGGTACACTGGAACTCTCAAGATATGGAGTTTGACATCCCTGAAGGAATGGGAACCATTGATGAATCTGGTGTCCTCCGTACTGGAGACAAAACGGTTTCAGGGACGATTACGGCTCGCTTGAAGGAGACAAACCTTACAGCACAAATCAATGTTTCGGTTGGAAAGCTTCCTGAAGTMTTATTTGATTTTGAAGGTGGGCTTGAGGGCTGGAAACCATCTGTTGTGGGGCGCGGTGAAAAAGCGACACTTGGTTTGGCTGCCTATCCAGCACCAGTAAGATTCGGCAATCAGTCATTGAAATTGGATTTTGATCTAACAAGTGCACAAACTGGAACCACCCTTGGAGCCTATGCAGGACCTGGTTCAAATATCGCAATTCCAGATAATCCCTCCAGCATTGGAATGTGGATTTACGCAACTCCGGATGCACAAGGTTATTGGCTGAGAATGAACATTGTCGACGGAAACGGCAAAACGCAAACCATTAATCTTAATCAAGAAAAACCAGGGATCAATTGGACAGGCTGGAAATACATCGAGGCCGACATACCAGCCTCCTTTACAGGTCCGTTCAAAATATCGGGAACACAAGCGGTAAGATTAATGGTTACGAAATCAGGAATCACCGTACCCCTGAGAAAAGGCACCATCTATATTGATAATATTAGAGCCGTATATGGAGATAAAGTGGATGACTTAAATCCTCCAGTTATCCAATCAATTAACGTAGACGGCAAAGAATTCAAGACAAATGCGGTCAATTTAAAAGCAAACGTGAATGAATATGAAGATGATCCTTTTAAAACGGGAATTGACTGGGAAAAAATCAGATTTTTAGTAGATGGCAAAGACTACTCCAAATCAGAAGGTCATTTTTCATTTGATATGGATGGGTCGATCTCATTAAGTGGATTACAATGGGCGGATGGAACCCATCAAATAACCCTTATGGTCCCTGATAAATTCGGAAACCAAGCCGTTAAAACGGTCTATTTTACCGTGAACACTGGCGCGGCAAAGGTGGAATTGGTCAAAAAACAAGACCAAGCCTTGCTAGGTGATGTGTTTGACCTAGTAGTGAAGGCTGACAATCCATCTGAAATCTCTGGCTCCACCATTAAAATGCAATTAAATAAGAACTTCCCAGTGGAAAATGTTAGCTTTTCTAATGGGTTCAACACAAGTACCTCAAGCTATGATACTGAAACTGGAATACTTACATTGAATCTAATGAATAGTGGCGAAACAGCGGCAACCGCAGAAGCTGCAACGATTCAGGTTCGAATTCCTGCATCGACAAAAGAAGGCAGCAAATTAACCTATGAAATGGTAGAAGCTAGCTTAAGCTACACGGTGCCAAAAGAAGAAAACTTCGTTTCAACGTATTCAATGGCACCAGCCAGCTTCGAAGTGAAAGGTGCCTTCGATATTATCGCAGAGCCGATATTAATCGGGAAGCCTGTTGTTATGGCAGTGAAAGATATGAACAACGAGTTAATCGCTGACGCAGAAATTTTCGCCATCATCAATGGCAACACGGAGCCTGTTCTAGTAGGAAAAACAGATGAAAAAGGTGTTCTCCGTGTGGATACTATCACAAATGAAGTGAAGAACATCTCTTTATATGCTGTAAAGGATGGAAAGTATTCGTTTAAAGTAAACACGCAGACCTATCCGCCTCTTGCGGCAGTGACAGAAATAAAAAATATCCTTTCCACTCCAACAAGTGATCCGCATAAAGGAAAAGGTTTCACCTGGATGTCGAGTCCGTTAGCGAAAGAAAAACCCGTTATTCAATTTGCACGAAAAAAGGATTTTGACAAGAAAGGTGAACAGTCGCTAGAAACCATCGTCGGATCATCCACTAACCAGGTATTCTCTGGAGAGCAAGATCCTACGAAAAATGGAATAATCCGAGTAAATGAAGTCACATTAAAGAAATTACGACAAGGGACAACATATGTTTATCGAGTGGGAGATGGAGAGAACTGGTCAGAGTTGCAAGAGTTCACCACTTTAATGAGGAAGCAAAGCTTTGAATTTGCCGTTTTAGGTGACACGCAATCGCCAGCAGATTTAAGTGACTTTACGAAAATTCTTGGGGATCTTGATAAAAAAGACTTATCGTTCATGATTCATGTAGGTGATTTGATTGACGAATCCTCCAAATTTAAACAATGGGATGATACATTAAATGTCTTAAGCCAATACAGCAACATTCGTTCCACCGATCTTGTTGCGGCGCTAGGAAATCATGAATACATGGGAGATGCGAATGGTCAGCTAGCAAAAGCCATCTTAAACTCCCCTGAAAATGGACCTGAGGCAGACAAAGGCGGGACATATTCGGTTGATTACAATAACATGCACATTAGCGTACTAGGATACACCGATGATACCGAGATTCTGAACAAGCAGTTAGAGTGGCTGAAACAGGATGTTACGAATTCCGATAAACCTTGGAAAATCCTTGTGACACACAAACCTCCTTATTACACAAATCCGTTTGGCGGAAATGAACTCATGAAACAAAAACTGCCACCGGTCGTCGATGAGTTAGGGATTGACATCGTGTTCTCTGGCCATGATCATTCCTATGGCAGAACGAAAAAGCTGAAAGACGGAAAAGCAGATCCGAACGGAACGGTTTATGTGGTCGCCGGTACAACCGGTAAAAAGCACTATGATGCCGTGGCAGATGAGAAATTTGAATTCGTCAACATGGAAAATATCGCAATTTCCTTACAAGCCAAAGTGAACAAAGATCGAATCAGCTTCACCACTGTTACATCTGACGGTGAAACCATTGATCAGTTTACAGTTGTAAATGAAGATTATCAGGAAGAGTAAAAAATAAAAAAGGTGCTAGATATCATCCGAATTATGGGTGGTACTAGCACCTTTTTATTGTTAAATTTACTTGTTAGTGAACTGGGAAGAAGCTAATCTCCTATACATAAAAGGTGATTAGCTTCTTTTTCTCTTTAAATAGGCTTTTTCAGTGCCCTCCTCATGGCAGAGGAGGCTCTGTTTTTTGGTTGAAGTGGCTCATTTTGATGGATGTATTAATATGAAACATAATACAACAACTGTTGCTTTTTGAGAACGTATAGTGATGTCTCGTTTCCGTTTAAATAGGTTATGACATTACCGGATTGTCTTAACTAACTTACATAGTCGACTTGGTGCTTCTTTAGGTTTAGCAAAAGCCGTGAATTGGGGCGAATTTTATTGCCCAAAGATTTATTAGATCGATTTCAATTAAAAGAGGGGGATATGATTGATATTTCCTATAATGATACACACATAATCATTGAGCCTCATCGTCAAACCTATGTGTGCGCGATTACAGGTAAGATTTCAACTGAGGCCGTTAAAATTGGGGAGGCATGGATTAGCTGGTTCAAGTCCAGTTGGGATCATAACTTAGACGCTTGATTTTCAAGGGTTTTTTTATTGGTTAACAGCTGTTGAATTTCAATAAAACAGGCTTCATGGGGCAGGATTGGGGCACAAAATTTAAAATCGTTATTTAGTTAAAGTATTTAGATAAAAATGAGGATAAGTAAGGCAGCGAATTCATTAGGAACGCTCCCATTTCTCAAAATTATTGAGCGATAGAATTTTATCTAAGGAAATTGATAATTATTTGGATATTTATTGATGATTGATTTGGCCAATGAATTGGCTTTATTCATTTCCTGATTTTCCATATAGTAATTAAAAAGTTGAATTTGATAATGTTCTGATGCTTGTTCCAAGCCTATTTTATTGAAATATGGTTTAGCTTTATACTCAAGGTACTGATAATAATCATCTTTTTGATCTTGAATTGTAAGGATATGAAGATTAAAAAAATGAATATGGAGTAAATCATTCGTTTTTTTAGCAAGCTTAAGTCCTACTTTAGCTAGAGCTAAAATTTCATCTTTCGATTTCAATTTCCCCTTAATTAGAGTGTTTATATATGCTTCTAGAGAGTAAAGATAATAATATGAATTCTTGTGTTCCCATGAATACATAGCATTTTCATAGCACTCAATAGCCTTTAAATAATTCCCTTCACGAAGTTTATAGTATCCAAAATTAGTGTAGAGACTAGCCCTATGATCATCAAGTCCGTATTCTACCGTCAAATCGATTAGTCGATTATATTCAGAATCTAATGAGATCATCTCATTAGATTGGGCAAGTTGCATTAGTATGAGTGTTTCAGTTTCAATCATTCGGGTAAAGCAACGAGCGTCTTTAAAGTACTGCAAAGCTTTACTTGCATAGTACAAAGCTAACACTCGTGAGTTAATAGAATTATAGGCGTATGCCAAATGATATAGATATTCATGTGTATATTGATTTCCATCAATATCATTTAGAATTGCAATGGCTTTATGATAGTTTTTAGAATATCTTAATTCGTAAAATGCTTTATTGTGAAGGAATAAATTTTTTTCAAATTGAGATAACTCCTTGCAAGATTCCATTTTATTCAAATACTTAAGCGCCTGGGATTGATTACCTGTTAATAAATAATGCCTAGTAAGAATAAGTGTGTAAAATTGGAAGAAATTAGGCATTTGTAGAAGTGGTACATGTTCAAGTTTTTCCTTTAACTGATCCGCTTTTGAATAAATTTTCATACTAATAGAATATAGCCATTCTTTTAGTAGTGTATCTAGACTCATATAAGTTTTTATTTCACTTTGCAAATCTATTTCTAGTGTATCAGCTAATGATTGGAGTGTTTCTTGAGAGACTTCAGTTAATCCTCGTTCGATCTTACTAATGTGAGTTGCAGAACATATCCCTTCTCCTAACTCAGCTTGTTTCATATTTTTCAGTTTTCTATAGAATTGAATAATTTTACCTTCAATCAAAATATAACCCTCATTTTGTTGTAATTTACTATAAATATTATCATAACCCCAATTTGAAATAAGGTATTTACTTGTTTTTTTGAAATTAAAAGAAAAAAATTAAAGTGTTTAGGTGGAAAATCACACAAATAACCCCCATAGCTATATTAAATACCTGATAATATAATGAGCTATATATTTGAAATATTTAGTTAGAAAGCCCAAAAATCTATCAAACTATGATTAAAAGTAGGACCTGCAAGTGCACGTAATCGCTTATCCAGTAGGTGCCTTGTTATTATTCTAACCTTATACTATAAAGGCTAAGTGACAATTATTTGTATATTTAAAGCAAGTCACTTTCACTATTGTAATTCCTTTTAATAGATAGGAATTTTGGATTTCTAATATGTTTTTTTCAAATGTGATCTTGCATTCAAAAAACTGGGAGGAGTTAAATGGGGAAAAAAGTTAACAAAACAAGCTTCTAAAAAGTCTGGCCAGAAACAACAGCAGCTGGATCATGTTATACATAACACGGAACACATGTTGCCTGCATAATTGGTGGTCGTGGAAAAGCGGATAGTGAGTATAAAACATTTGATGCAGATATTTATGCTTTCCGCGTACTTTGTCCATATGGAAGCTGACTAAGTGATTGTTTTATTGCTGCAATCGATAAAGCAGAAAAAGATGGCATGGTTGTTATCAATATGCATGGGCAATTCAAAATGAAATAAAAAGACAAAATTTTCAAAAGATTGCAATAAAGGGGGAATTGAATTGGTAAACCGTAAGTTAAAGAACATTTTAGCAACTACGACGATGAGTGCTTTATTACTGTCATCTGTCATTCCATTCAACGTGCTAGCGGCATCATCAACACCTATAGATCCTTTTCATCAGGATTCGAGCGCTCCACAGTTGACGAAAGAACAGATTGCGGCATTGAATCAGTACAGCATAGGTGGTCCAGAAATTTCGTCTAAGATCAACACATCAAGCGTGGAACCTGTTCACGTCATTGTTGAATTCAAGCAAGCACCGGCGAAAGTAGCTGTCATGCAGGCACAAGTAGCTGGAGACAAGACAACATTAAAAGAAGAAACACAAGACGTAAACGATTCGCACAAACAGTTTCGTGCATTTGTGGATGGATTGTCTCAGAACAAAGCTGGCCTAAGTGTTAATGCAGTTACTGCGCAAACTGCAGCTAGTGAAGAAGATGCTGGAGATTCATCTGCCATCCAAATTACAAGAGAATATAAGAACGCGTTAAACGGGGTAGCGATGACACTTCCAGGAACAATGGTCGAGAGACTGTTTGATTCCGGTCTTGTCAGACATGTCCTTGCGGACGAAAAGGTCACAATCGACCCGATTAAACAAACCGCTGTGTCACAAAAAAGCGTGGAAGGACTAGAAGAAAATAGTATCCCACTTCCTGGTATTGATGCGATTCATAACGATGGCATTAAAGGGAACGGTGTGAAAGTCGGCGTTTTAGATACAGGAATTGATTACAACCATCCGGATTTAACGGATGTGTATAAAGGCTACCGAAAACAAGAAGGCGTTGATCCAACTAAGATTAACCCGAGTTCGGTTAAAGGATGGGATTTCATCGATAACGATGCAGATCCGATGGAAACCACATATGATGACTGGGTGAATGCAGGTAAGCCAATAAACCCAGGCCGTGAATACCCGACGTCCCACGGTACGCACGTATCTGGAACAATCGCAGCACAATCGAAAGCCAATGTCGAATATCCGGCACAAGGGGTTGCCCCTGGCGTTGACTTATATGTCTACCGCGTACTAGGTCCTTATGGTTCTGGTGCTTCAAGCGGGATTGTTGCAGCCATTGACAAGTCCGTTAGTGACGGCATGAAAGTCATTAAC